>DAOQWY010000021.1:30079-38715 GCA_035342335.1 Bacteroidales bacterium | reverse complement strand
GGCACGCGAAACATTTGGCAGGTCCCTCGCTGGCGCTCGGGATGACGGCACGCGAAACATTTGGCAGGTCCCTCGCTGGCGCTCGGGATGACGGCACGCGATAAATCAAAGTAGGAAGCGGCGCGGCACACCATTGAAAATTTACAGATGTGTGCCGCGCCGCTTCCTTTATTATCTCCCGTGCACGTCATCCCGAACGAAGTGAGGGATCTGTCTCCCTTGAGATTACGTTACTGACTATATCCCTCTGCCGCAAATATGTGTAGCTGAATTATCCTCTATTTATTTCGAATATAGCATAATGTATATTTCAGTATATTTGAAAATTGTTCCAAATTTTTTTCCCGGATTATCACGAATGGTATTCATCAATCATCAACGCATGCCATCCCGATACCGAGCCATTATAGTGGATGATGATCCGGAAGCACTGGATATCCTGGAAAATTTGCTGGTGGATCATCAGGAAATCAAGGTAGTTGCAAAAGAGAGCAACGCAGATGAGGCCTTGAAAGCCATTATCCGACATAATCCCGATCTGATCTTCCTCGATATCGAAATGCCCGGCAAAGATGGATTTGAACTGGTCAGGGAGATGCGGGACTATCACCTGAATCCTGTTATTATTTTTGTGACTGCGTTTAATCAATATGCCATTAACGCCTTTAAGGTTGCAGCATTTGACTATCTGATGAAACCAGTTGACAGGGATGAACTTGCCCGATGCATGGCGCGTCTGGCAGGGGAAGAAAAGAAGAAAGCTTTCCCCGAAAGGATTGACCTCCTCCTTGACCAGACGGATCCAAAGAAAAAGATCCGGATACACTGCCGCAGCGGCTATTTCTATTATTTTCCAAATGAGATCCTTTACCTGGAAGCCGACAGCAGCTATACGAATATCTTTCTGACCAATGGCCGCAAGCAGGTCATCACCATTAACCTGGGCACATTAAGCCAGGATCTTCCGGCCCAGTTTGCCGGTATCAGCCGTTCTGTCGTCATTAACCTGACCTACCTGAAGCATGTGGATCATAAGAATCTGACCGCCGGCCTTATCTGTGACGATATCCATCTCACCCTGAAGATCTCCAGAAGCTACCTTCAGAAGATCATTCATCCCGGCAGGGATTAGATCCATATCCATCGCACCCGGTGGCCGTCGGCCGCCACGCAACACCGGACTCCGTTCGCTGGGGAAAAGGGGCCATTCGCTAGGTTACCCCTGCCGTTCCTCAAATAAACCCTGCAGGGCGATCATTCAGTGAGAAAATCCATTATTTTTTCACGAGGGAATAACAGTGTAAATTCATACCAATCTATTTCCTAAGGTCCATGAAAACTGATATCCTCAATGCATCAGTAAAACCAACCTACTATGAAAAAATCAGTATTCACTAGTATGATTGTACTCATCTCTCTGTCCCTCTTTGCTCAGGCGCCGCAGGCCTTCAAGTACCAGGCCGTGATCAGGGACAAGGCCGGGCAGGTCCTTTCCAACCAGGTTGTCAGCCTGCAGGTCAGCATTTTGCAGTCTGCGGTGGATGGCCCGGAGGTTTACCGGGAGATGCATTCGGTAACGACCAGCGAACTGGGACTAGTCAGCATCGAGATCGGAAAAGGCAAGAATCCCACCGGCAGCCTTTCCTCCATTGATTGGGGTGCGGGGAGCCACTTCCTGAAACTTGAAATGGACCTGGAAGGCGGGACTGATTTTGAGCTAATGGGCGTTTCGCAGCTGCTTTCGGTCCCCTATGCATTGTATGCCGAGAAAGCGGGCAGCGGGATGCGGGAGGCGGATCTGGACTGGGAGGTGAGCGGCAGCAATGTGTTCACGGGTCATGGGGGAAGCTTTCCTTCGGGCAATGTCGGCATCGGGAACAATGCGCCCGGATCGTTGCTGTATGTGGCAAAGAACACGGGCGAGCCGACCATCACCGTCCGCAATATGGGGGGAGGAGGTGGAGCTACTTATTCGATGATCGATGATCTGAGTGGTGCGAACTGGAAGTTCAAGGCCACGGCGTTCGGAGGTTTCAAGATCCGCGACCAGGCCAACGCGATGGATGTGCTTACGATAGAGCCGAACAGTGAGGCGAATACGATCTACATCAAGACAGGCGGCAACATTGGGATTGGTAAGAACGCTCCGGTTGAGAAACTGGATGTGGCCGGCAGGGTGCGGTCCGATCAGGGATTCAATGTCAATGGCACAAATGGGTTGAATGATACCTTAAATCAGGTAACAGCTTTTGATTTTACAAACGACAAGTTGAAGTACCGGACGCTGATCTATGCGGGTGGTATATTGATCTATACCAGTGCCGAATCCGGGTGGGTTGCTGCTGTTGGAGGTTATATCTTATCCGGACAGCCCTTTGAATGCGGGTGGACATTAGATGATTCCCGTGACGGGCAATCGTATGCTACGGTACTGATTGGTACGCAATGCTGGATGGCGGAAAACCTGAATGTGGGGATAAAGATCAACAGCACAACGGGCGGATACCAACAGACCGACAATGATACTATAGAAAAGTACTGTTACAACAACGATGAGGCGAACTGTGACATCTATGGAGGTCTGTACGAATGGCCAGAGGCGATGCAGTATGTGACAACGGAGGGAGCGCAAGGCGTATGTCCGGTGGGATGGCATATTCCAACAGATAATGAATGGAATATCCTGGAAGGGACGGTTGACAGCCAGTATCCGGTAGGAAATCCGGAATGGGATGACACAGGGTGGAGAGGAATGGATGCAGGAGGTAATCTTAAGGAAGTCGGGACTTCCCACTGGTCTTCACCGAACACATTGGCAACCAATTCCAGCGGATTTACAGCTCTTCCGGGGGGTGGTCGCAACCACTCTTCTGGTAACTTCTACTACCTTGGCCCCAGTAGTTATTTCTGGTCTTCCTCACAGTTCAGTGGAGGCGCCGCTTGGCGACGTAACCTTGAATACAACCATTCCAATATTAGCCGGAACAGCTACGATGAAGATTACGGGTTTTCCGTCCGCTGCCTCAAAGATACACCCTGAGCGCAGCGAAGGGTCTGTTGATTCATTGATTCATTAAATTTCGCCGCAGGCGGAACAAAACCGATACATGGGTAACACAATTGAACTCACTTCAAATTTTACAAAGATGAAACACTTACTTCTTTCTCTTTTCCTGATTATGAACCTGACATTGTTTTCACAGGCACAATCACTGATTCCTGATGTCATTGCCACCGCCGGGGATATTTTCTTCAGTAAGAATGGTTCGCTGAGCTGGACGCTCGGAGAAGTGGCCACTGAGACCATTTCTGCTGAAACCAGCCTGCTGACCCAGGGATTTCACCAGTCGTATCTTCAGATCCTGAAGGTGAATACACCGGATGATCCGCTGGTGGATGTTACGGTCTATCCCAATCCGGTAAATGACCTGCTGACCATCGAAATCACCACAGCTGAGAAAGATCCGCAGATCAGTCTTGAGCTGTTCGATTTCACGGGACAGCATATCTATGAGCAGACCATCCGGAGCCAAACCTTAACAGAGCAGCTGGATGTGAGCCGGTTCAGTTCATCGCTATTCATCCTTCGGGTGATCAACCTGAAATCGCATTATACGGAATCGTTTAAAATCCATAAGATCAACTTCTAAAATCATCCTGTTATGAAACGAATGTTACTACTCATTGTCATGGGGTCACTGATGATCCTTGTTGTGGCCCAGGCACCTCAGGCCTTCAAGTACCAGGCTGTGATCCGGGATAAGGCCGGGCAGGTGCTTTCCAACCAGAATGTCAGCTTGCAGGTCAGCATTTTGCAGTCCTCGGTGGATGGCCCGGAAATTTACCGGGAACTGCATTCGGTTACTACCAACGAACTGGGACTGGTAAGCATCGAGATCGGAAAAGGCAAGAACCCCACCGGCAGCCTGTCTGCCATTGACTGGGGTGCCGGGAGCCATTTCCTAAAACTCGAGATGGACATGGAAGGAGGAATCAATTTTGAGCTGATGGGCGTCTCGCAGCTGCTATCGGTCCCCTATGCATTGTACGCAGAGAAAGCGGGAAGCGGGATGCGGGAGGCTGATCTTGACTGGGAGGTGATTGGCAATGATGTAGTGACCGGTCACGGAGGAAGTTATCCAACCGGCAATGTGGGCATTGGTAATAACGCACCGGGATCATTGCTATATGTTGCAAAGAACACGGGCGAGCCGACCATTACCATCCGGAACCTAGGAGGCAGCGGAGGGGCGACCTATTCCATGGTGGATGATCTCAGTGGTGCTAACTGGAAGTTCAAGGCGACCATGTACGGCGGCTTTAAGATCCGGGACCAGGCAAACTCAAGGGATGTATTTAGTATTGAACCTAATAGTGATGCTAATGCACTCTACATTAAAAGTGGAGGTAATGTTGGTGTTGGTACAAACGCTCCGGACTCATCAGCTGCTCTTGATGTATCAAGTTCATCAAAAGGCTTCCTTCCTCCCAGAATGACCGCTATCGAACGGGATAATATTGAAAATCCTGCTGTGGGACTGATGATCTACAACCTGGATTGCCAGTGCATCAATTTTTTCAATGGAGCAAACTGGGTTTCTTACGGACAGGATCCAAACCTGGACTTCGAATGCGGTGGTCAGCTGACAGATGTCAGGGATGATAAAACGTATTCAACTGTTCAGATCGGAGATCAATGCTGGATGGCGGAGAATCTGAACCTTGGAACCCGGATTGATGGTGATCAGGATCAAACAGACAACGATATTCTTGAAAAGTACTGTTATGATGATATTCCTGCGAATTGTTCTCAATATGGGGCGTTATATCAGTGGAATGAAATGATGGGATATGACACAAACAGGTTTAATACCGGTATTTGTCCCGACGGGTGGAGATTGCCCACAGCAGCTGAATGGGATTCCCTGGTCATCTTACTTGGTGGGGAATCAGTTGCAGGTTATGAATTGAAAGAAAATGGCACAACAGGCTTTGAAGCTTTGCTGGGCGGAGAACGATCAGACGATGGAAACTATGCAGATATAAACATCAAAGGATATTTCTGGACTGCAAGTCAAGTCAACAATACACAAGCAACATACCGATATCTGACTGGCGGAAACGCTGGATTCCTCCAGTCAAATGCGTTAAAGACAAATGGCATGGCTGTCAGGTGCATAAAAGGATTGCCCACCCGCATTGATTCCATGGTTGTGGTGATCGATTCTATGACTTACCAGCTTCTCAGTGATAGTGCAGAACTTGCTCAGGGTATTTATAGATATGAGCTATTGCGTCGGCCAGATGAAACCATAATAACAAAAAATATTATTGTCGGCCTGACGGATGAAGGATACCTGCGTAAAGTGGATAGTGTTTTTCAGAACCGGGGTGAACTTACACTTCACACATCAGACGCAACACTTGAGGATATGTATGAAATAACAGAGCAAAAGCCAGAAACAGGTCTCATTCCTGGAGAAGATGGTAAAATATTAAAGATTAAGACTTTTATTGATGGCTTGACCCTGGTACTCACGCAAAACGGGATTAAGTGTGAATTTGATGATGTTATTATATATCAGGATGATGATGATGACCCCAAATTAACTCTTAAAGTTTCAGATGGTTATGTGCTTTTTGAGCCTAATTTTGTCCTGCAATTTGATATTGAAAACCGTGACCTTAAAAGATTTGAGTTTGGAACGGATGACGCTGTCTGGGAAGAAAGTTATTCATTTAACCTTGAGGTCTCTGATGAGTTTCAATTGGATGAACCAATTGATATAACTATTGCACGTTATAAAGCCAAGATTATCATACCTACAGTGGTGCCTATTGTTTTAGTTTTCGAATTTGACCTTAAAGCAGTATATGATTTCACAGTGGGGGGTGAGTTTATTGCCGGCCTTGACTACACTAAGTCCAACCGCATGACCTTTAAAATGACCTATGAAAATAACCATTGGAGAAAAGATTTCAATATCACAAAATCAACTTCTGTTGATCCATTTATTGAAGGGCAGGTTGGGATACACCAGGAACTTAAATTTGTACCTGAAATAAGTGTAAAACTCTATGGGGCTGTTGGGCCTTACTTCAATACTCCACTCTATGAAAACTTTGATTTAAACATGAATATGATCGAAGGGGATTGGGATGCAGGATTTAAAGTAGGTGTGTCAGGAAATCTTGGTGTTAAAGCAAAGGTTCTTGGCAAAAAGATATTTAATGTTTCTTTTCCTAAATTATTCGGTTATGAAAAATACTTATGGAATGTCCCGGATAAACTGGTTTATATCTCCGGAGACAATCAGACGGGATTGACAGGTGAGCAGCTTGTGGATCCATTACAGATAAAAGTAGTGGATAACCTGAATCTTCTCTGGCCAATGATACCTGTTCATTTCGATGTCACAGATGGCGGGGGTACCGTTTCGCAGGAAACTGTCACGACTGGTATTAATGGTATCGCTCAGACAAACTGGACGCTTGGCCCTAATGAAGGAGAGAATACCCTTGAAGCATCTGTTGTAAGAGCCGATGGTACTCACGTAAATAACTCTCCAGTGATTTTTTCAGCTAATACGGAGGACAATCCAAGTAATCTCCCATTTGAAGACTGCTTTGAATCTGGGGATTTTACAGTAAGTGATTGGACTGTTACAGGTAACGCTACTATAAGTAATCAATCACCAGCAGAAGGTATTTATTGTGTAAGAGGTCTTACTAATTGGGGTATTAAAAAAGACATCTATTCAATTACTGATAACATTGTCACTATTGAATATTTTATGAAAGCATCGCAAATAAATAAAAATTGCGTAACATTCTCTCTATTTGATGCATCTGGAAACGAATCTACACGCGTACACTATCGACACACTGGTTATATTATTGCTTACGATGGAACCCAAATTACAAACTTGATGACCTACATTTCTAATACATGGTATTCAATGAAAATTATTCTTGATATGAATACTAAGACATATGATGTTTTTATTGACGGACAGCAAAAAGCTAACGATTTCGATTTTGTCTCAAGCGAATTTTTATTTCCTTATAGATTCCATTGGTATAGCGGTGAAGACTATAATAGTATCGGTTGGATCGACTGTGTTCGTATTTATCCTAATACTTTAAGGTAGGACATAATTAGTAATAAAGGGTCCGTTGATTAATTGATTCATTAAATTCCTCCCCAGGCGGAAGTGGCGAAGAGGATGGCGATACGCTGAGGGCGTACAGATCCCTCGCTGCGCTTCGGGATGACGACACGCGATAAATCAAAATAGGAAGCGGCGCGGCACACATGTGAAAATTTACAATGGCGTGCCGCGCCGCTTCCTTTAATACCCCCTTCTCGGTCGTCATCCCGAACGAAGTGAGGGACCTGTTTCCCTCTCCGTACCCGTCATCCAGAGCTTCGCGAGGGATCCTTCTCAAAAAGTTCAAAGTGACAGGGTACAAAACCGCCTTAATCTGGATTAACAGATAAAAACCATGAAAGAGAGCTATATTTATATCCTGAGTAATAAGAATCGGTCGGTTTTTTACACCGGTGTTACAGCTAATTGGTCGGGCAGGATGAGATCGCATCTAGAAGGTAACGGATCAACTTTTTGCAAAAAGTACAATGTAAGTGAGTTGATTTATTAGGAGTTATTTATGGATATCACATATGCCATCAGAAGGGAGAAGGAGATAAAAGGCTGGCGCAGGGAGAAGAAACTGGATCTCATCAAACGACGGAATCCGGAGTTGAAAAATTTACTGGAAAGAGGGAACAAATTATGATCTAACGAGATATTCAGAAAGGTCCCTCGCTGTGCTCGGGATGATGATGCGCGGAAACATTTAACAGGTCCTTCGCTGGCGCTCAGGATGACGATGCGCAGTAAATCAAAGAAGGAAGCGGCGCGGCACACCATTGTAAATTTTCAGATGTGTGCCGCGCCGCTCCCTTTAGTACCTTGCGGCCCCGTCATCCCGAACGAAGTGAGGGATCTGCTTCACCGCCCCCTCCGGACCCGTCTTCCTTAGCTTCGCGAGGGACCCTTCCCAAATAAGTTCAAAGTGACAGGGTACAAAACCGCTTTAATCCGGATTAACAGATAAAAACCATGAAAGAAAGCTACATCTATATTCTGACGAATAAGAACAGGACTGTTTTTTACACAGGTGTTACAGCCAATCTATCGGCTAGGATGAGCTCGCACTTGGAAGGCAATGGATCCGTTTTTTGTAAAAAGTACAATATAAGGGAATTGATTTATTACGAGTTATTTATGGATATTACAGATGCCATCAGAAGGGAGAAGGAGATCAAGGGCTGGAGTAGGGAGAAAAAACTGAACCTTGTCAAAAAGCGGAATCCGGAGTTGAGGGATTTGCTTGAAAGGGGGAAGGGTCCTTCGGTGCGCTCAGGATGACAGTTCGTGATAATTTAGGGCAGCGAGCGGCGCGGCACACATCTGAAAATATCCAATGGTGTGACGCGCCGCTCGCTCTAATCTCTCTTTGCGGCCCCGTCATCCCGAACGAAGTGAGGGACCTGTACCCTGTACTTTGCGGCCCCGTCATCCCGAACGAAGTGAGGGACCTGTACCCTGTACTTTGCGGCCCCGTCATCC
>DAOQWY010000021.1:0-29979 GCA_035342335.1 Bacteroidales bacterium | reverse complement strand
CTGTACCCTGTACTTTGCGGCCCCGTCATCCCGAACGAAGTGAGGGACCTGTACCTTGTACTTTGCGGCCCCGTCATCCCGAACGAAGTGAGGGACCTGTCTCCTGTTGATCACTCCAGCTTCTTAAAGCAAAAATACCAGTCCAGACAACGGATGTCCCCACGTTTGTAAGCCTCTTCGCGCCATTTGGCAGCCTCGATGGTCTGAGGACTCGCTACAATGATGTCATCTCCCGGCTGCCAGGAGGCCGGTGTGTTGATATCGTATTTATCCACAGCCTGCAACGCAATCAATAACCGCTCGATCTCTTCCATGTTCCGCCCCACAGTCTGGGGATAATAGAGAATGGCCCGAACTGCATTGGCAGGATCGATGATGTAGACCGCACGAACGGTTCGGGTTGACATTGCATGCGGATGCACCATGCCAAACATCCTGGAAACTTCCATCCTGACATCCGAAATGATCGGGAACCGGATCTGAATGCCCTTTTGGCCTTTATACTCCAGGTTCTCCATCGAGGCTATCCAGTCCAGGTGGTTGTCATAACCGTCAACAGACAGCCCCATCAGTTCACAGTTCAGCGCCTTGAAATCATCGTGCATCAGGGCAAATTCAAGCAGTTCCGAGGTGCAGACCGGCGTGAAGTCGCCCGGATGGCTAAACAGGATCTTCCACTTTCCCGCGTAATCATCCGGGAAGTACATGATACCCTGCGAAGTGGCTACCTTGAATGAGGGTACCGTGTCCCCGATCAGCAGTGGATAGGAGGTGCCTGGTTGAGCGTACGTGCTTAATTTGGATAAAACTATGAGAGAAATACTCAATAACGACCATACAATTCGATGTTTCATCTTGGTTAAATTATATTATACTATTACAGTAACAGGGAATGACAGGAAAAGTTGCAAGCAGGAACGTTAATGTTATGTTAAAAAAGTGGCAGGATTAGCCGCCGACCGCTGACCGCCGACCGTTTACCGCCTACCGGTCATCAGTATCTTCCTGGCGTAAATGCTCAGCATCACCCCGCGCGTAACCATGAACAACAGCATCGCCAGCCAGAGCCCGTGGTTGCCGATGGTTCCCCTGGAAATGAAATACACCGGAAGAAATACAAGGAACGTGGCGACGAACAACGTGTTCCGCAAGGGTGCGGCAGTCGTGGCCCCGATAAATATGCCGTCCCAGATAAAGGCAGCGAAAGATAGAAAGGGAACCAGCACCACCCAGGGCATATAATCTCTCGACAGGGTGATCAACTCCCGGTTGTTTGTCAGTATGCTGAGAATGGGCTCGTTCCAGACCAGGTAAATGATCGTAAAGGGAATGCTCAGGAAAAATCCCCAGGCGAAAAGACGCCGGATCACCGATCGTAACCGTACGGGATCTTTTGCACCGGTAAATTTCCCCACCAGTGACTCGGCTGCATAGGCAAACCCGTCGATAAAATAGGAGAATATGAACAGAAACTGAAGGAGCAGCGTGTTCACCGCCAGTATGCTGTCGTTTTCGGCAGCGGAGCGCGCTGTAAAGAAGGAAAAGGTGACGATCAGGAACAGGGTGCGGAGAAGGATATCTTTGTTGACCAGGAAGAATCTTTTGAAGCCAGCCCATTGTTTCAGCGCTGCGAACCTGAAACGTTTCAGTAGTTTTGAATAATAGCGCAGGAAAAACAAAATGGCCAGGATGAGCCCGCCGTACTGTCCAAGCAATGATCCCAGTGCCACGCCTTCCACCTTCATTTCGAAACCATAGACAAACAGGAAGTTCAATCCGATGTTGAGCACGTTGATCAGTAAGGTGACCATCATGGTGAGGCGGGCGTTCTGCATCCCCAGGAACCAGCCGGTGAAGGCATACAGGCAAAGGGTGGCCGGCGCCGACCAGATCCGGATGGAGTAGTACTGTGTGGCAAGAGTTTCAACCTCCGCACTTCCGTGGATCAGGTAAAAGCTCAGTAATACGATTGGCTTTTGAAGAACGACAATGAGCAGCCCTGCACCCAGCGCGACCACAAGTGACCGTGCCAGGATGGTGATCATTTCACCAAGATCCCTTGCTCCGTAAGCCTGTGCGGTAAAACCGCTGGTGCCCATCCGCAGGAATCCGAAGCCCCAGAAAATGAAATTGAAAATGATGACCCCCAGGGCAATGGCCCCGACATAGATCTCGGATCCGAGATGCCCCATAATGGCAAGGTCAACCATTCCCAAAAGAGGAATGGTGACGTTACTAATGATGTTGGGGATGGCCAGCCGAAGAATCTGCCGGTTCACTGCTCGGTATTTTCTCAGCTAAGGTATGAATTTGGCAGACCCATCTGCCGGATCTTATTCGTTAATCCAGTTGATGATTTTTTCCGTAAAAGGCTTCTCTTTCGGAGGCACCATATCCACCAGGTGTCCGTTCTCGTCGATCATGAACTTCTGGAAGTTCCAGGAGACCTTGGCATCCATGATTCCATTCAGCTCTTTGGTCGTCAGCCACTTGTACAGAGGGTGAATGTCATCACCCTTCACGGAGATCTTGGCCATCATGGGGAAAGTTACGCCATAATTGACTTGGCAGAAATTCTGGATTTCATCATTCGTGCCGGGCTCCTGTCCCATGAAGTTATTGGCCGGAAAACCGATGATCGTAAACTTGTCGCCGCCGTATTGCTGATAAAGTTTCTCCAGATCGGCATATTGAGGTGTCAATCCACATTTGGAAGCGGTGTTGACCACGAGTACTTTTTTGCCTTTGAACTGGCTCAGGGAAATCGTTTGCCCGTCAATGGTCTGAACGGTGAAATCGTGGAATGTCTTGCCTGGCTGAGCTGCTAAGGTAAACGATGTCATAAGCAATGTCGATAAAATTATCAGTTTCATAACGCTAAAATAGGATAGGTTCATGCTTTTAGATAATGGTGTTAAATGATCATTTAAACGGGTTTTGGTTCAATTTGTTCAATGACTGTGAAATTTTTAACATGGGCTGCCTTAATGCATGCCGATGTCAAAATTGACGATTTTCAGGTAAATGAATTCCGTTTCCTGAATTTCCCTAAATTTCGGGCCGAAACGAACAGGTATGGAACTGCTGCGATTAGCCTTGACTCCCCTCGAAAAGAAAACGTTCCGTCTCCATATCGCCTACTCCGCTATCGAAGGGATCATCCTCGGAGTGCTGGCTCTGAATGAATTCGTCTTTATCAAGAGCCTCAAAGGCTCCAGCTATCAGCTGGGCATTCTTTTTCAGTTTTCGGTGATCGTTTACCTGCTGCTGATCGTGGCCAATGAGTTTCTGCGGAGGATCCAGAACAAAAGGAAATTGTTGATGATCACCGCTGTGTTGACCAGGTTGCCACTCTGTTTGCTGGTATTCTTTCCACGAACGCCTGAAATCTACACGAATGGCATGGCCTATCACATCCTCTTTCTGACCATTTTCCTGTTTTACTATCTGTCGACCCCCATTGTCTATCCTCTGGTCACGTTGTTTCTGAAATCCAATTACGCCCATCATCATTTTGGCAGGTTGTATGGAATTGCCACCGCACTCAACAAACTCATCCTGATCATCACTACCTTCGTGTACGGTCTGATCCTCGACTGGAACCACTATTCCTTTACCTGGGTATTCCCTGTCGTTGCAGTTCTGGGGATTTTTTCCATCCATCTGCTTTCCCGGATTGATCATTCGGATGCCCTTCCGGATACGGCCCGGCAGACATTTCAACGTTCTGTAAGGGACTCGGTTGCCAAGATGATCCGTATTTTGCGTACCAACAAACCTTTCCGGAATTTTGAGCTGGCCTTTATGATCTACGGATTCGGATACATGATCTCCATTGCGTTGATCGTCCTTTTTTATGAAGAGGCATTGCATCTGAACTACTCCAGTGTGGCATTCTACCGGAATGGCTATACGCTTCTTTCCATTCTGCTATTGCCATTTTTCGGCCGATTGCTGGGGTTGATGGATCCCCGGAAGTTCGGAGCCTACACGTTTACTGCTCTCTTTCTGGCTCTGCTGTTCGTGGTGCTGACAAAATACTTTCCACTCAGCTTTAATTTTAGCGACATAAAGATTTTTTACACCCTTCTCTTTTTCGTAATCCTGTTTGGAGTTTTTGATGCGATGATGGCTTTGCTCTGGTACATAGGTCCGGCGTACTTTTGCCCCCGCGAGGAAACAGCCGACTATCAGGCTGTTCACCTTGCACTGACCGGTATCCGCGGGGTCTTTGCCCCTCTGGTGGGGGTGATGTTTTACGAGTGGATCGGATTCACCGGCGCTTTTATCATTGCCATGGTTTCACTGCTGGTCGGTATCCGGGTGGTGATGCGGTCGTACCGGAGGGAGGCGATGGGGGGGCAGTAGGCTGTCAGCTGTCAACGGTCAGCAGGTCTTCAGGTCGGTGAAAAAAATGAGCCTGGAATTTTGAACCTCTAATTTGTTTGGAAGTTAGTGCCCTGGATTTGGAATTTGTCCGGCAGCTGCCTGAAGCATTTAAAAATTATAAACGGCTCCTTGAAACGCGACGGGATAGGAGATCAGGAAAGGGTTTACTTTAGCTGACTTTGTCTTGTTTTTTCTTTTTTTTGGATAAGTTTAGCTCCGCATTTCTTACAATACACGGCTTTCGGTTCATGGTTGGCTTCACCGCACGACCAGCAGAATAATTTACTGTCGTTTGCGATCTTCTGCTTCTGCTGTGCTTTGGCCATCTCCGTTGTGATGATGCCGGTGGGTACGGCAATGATCGCATAACCGATGATCATGATCACCGATGCTATCATCTGGCCGATGGGTGTTGCCGGTGAAATATCGCCGTATCCGACGGTGGTGATGGTGACGATCGCCCAGTAGATACTTATGGGGATGCTGGTGAATCCGCTTTCCGGTCCCTCGATCAGGTACATGAAAGCTCCTACGATCACCACGATGGTGAGTATGACCTCCAGGAAAACAATGATCTTGTGCCGGCTTTCTTTCATTGCGATGACGAGAACGTTGGAGGCCGTCATAAAACGGCCCAGTTTGAGGATCCGGAAAATCCTCAGCATCCTGATGATACGGATGATGATCAGGTATTGTGATCCCCTGATCAAAAGGCTCAGATAGGTCGGCAGAACGGAAACCAGATCAACGATGCCGTAAAAACTGGTAATGTATTTTATTGGGCGGCCGATGGTCCATACCCTCAGGAGATACTCCAACGTAAAGAGAGCCGTGACGATCCACTCAATCACCCTGAGGAATCCTCCGATGGAAGCTTTGACAGAAGGGATGCTGTCGAGCATAACCACTAGAACGCTGAACAGGATCGTGATGAGCAGGATGATATCAAACCTTCTTCCGGCCGGGGTATCCGCTTCGAAGATGATTCGCCGGAGTCTGAGCCTTAGCCGCAGGATTTTGATCTTATTCACAGCCAGGTACTGCCGGATCCATTGTGTCAGTTTCATCATGTTCGTTGTTAGTGATCATCGATCATGTGCGCAAAGATAAGTCAGAAATTTTCATAGATGCCCATTCCAAACAAGGCATAATCATATCTGACCGGATCATCCGGATCCAGTTCTCTGAGTGAAGCGGTCAGTTCTTCCGTTGCCTGCCAGTCGTTTTGTTTTCTGGACAGGAGTTTCAGTTTTCTTGCAACAGTTCCTGAGTGAACATCCAGCGGGCAACGGAGTTGATCCATCCTGATCCGCTTCCAGAGGCCGAAATCCACACCTCTGTCATCCTTTCTCACCATCCAGCGCAGGAACATATTCAGACGTTTTGCAGCAGAACCCTTGCAGGGATCAGGAAGATGTTTGTTTGTGCGTGGCAGATGAGGGGATTCAAAAAATCTTTGTCTTGCCCGGGAGATAGCTGTCCCCATGTCCATTTGTCTTTCAGGATAAGAGGGACTGAACAGCTTCTCAAGACCACCCCCGGCAAGGTATGTTTTCTGGAGTGATTGCACGAAATACAGGCAGTCGTCGCCGTTGAAGGTCCTGTGAACGA
Source organism: Bacteroidales bacterium (assembly GCA_035342335.1). Classification (NCBI taxonomy): domain Bacteria; kingdom Pseudomonadati; phylum Bacteroidota; class Bacteroidia; order Bacteroidales; species Bacteroidales bacterium. The sequence continues at coordinate 23,979 of DAOQWY010000021.1, read as the reverse complement.
AAGACAGAAGCCTTTTCTGATCTTCCTCCGTGGAATTCATGATGTAATCGTATGGAGCATCGTCCATCAGGGCCATCCATCTGCTGGCATTCCGGATGGTGGTTTTGCGTTGACCCCACGAAAGGATGGCTGTCAGGAAGCCTGCAATTTCGATGTCTTCTTTCTTATGGTACCGATGGGGTATCGAAACAGGATCGTCGGGGATGAATTCCGGTCGGTTGTAAAGGTCGGCTTTATAATCCAGAAGGGATTTCAGGACATTCGTGGTCATTTAAAATCACACCTTGATTTCCTCGATGATCTCCATGCCGCGCAGGATCGCTTTTTCGTTATCAGGAATCAGGTTGTGATAGCGATGTGGCAGGGATTTTTTAAGGCCAAGGATGACATTTTCAAGCTTGACCACGGGTTTCACTTTCAGGTATCCTCCCAGGACGATCATATTGAAAATTTTTGCAAGGCCGAGCCGGGCCGCCTCATCCGCCGCATCGATACGGTAAATCCTGATGTCGTTGCGGGTGGGATGTCGCGAAATGCCATTCCCGTCATAGATCAGAACGCCGCCGGGTTTGACGCAGGGCTCAAATTTATCCATGGATTGCTGATTGAGGATGATGGCCGTATCGTAAAAGTTCAGTATGGGAGAGCTGATCCGTTCATCGCTGAGGATAACGGTCACATTGGCTGTTCCGCCGCGCATTTCCGGACCGTAGGATGGCATCCAGCTTACCTCATGATCCTGCATGATTCCGGAATAGGCCAGGATTTTACCCATCGACAGAACACCCTGTCCTCCAAAGCCGGCAATGATGATTTCTTCGGTCATATGATGAATTTTTTGCTTCAGACTTCAAGCTTGCAGCTATTTTACTAATTTCCCGTCCACCTTCAAATCTCCCAGCGGGAAGAACGGGAACATATTTTCTTCCATCCAGTGGTTGGCATCCACGGGTCTCATTTTCCATCCCGAGTTGCAGTTGGAGACGATTTCCACGAAGGAGATGCCTCCTTTTTTGTTTTTTTGGTTCTCAAAGGCCATCCGGATTGCCTTTTTGGCCTTACGCACCGCGGCAGGTGTATGAACCGCCTGCCGGGAGACGAAATAGGTTCCTGGAAGGGTAGCAATCACATCGGTCATTTTAAGGGGATAACCCATTGTTTGCACATCACGCCCATAGGGGCTGGTGGAAGATTTCATGCCTTCCAGGGTCGTGGGTGCCATCTGGCCCCCGGTCATGCCATAGATGCCGTTGTTGATGAAGACCATCGTGAAATTCTCTCCCCTGTTGCAAACGTGAATGGTTTCGGCTGTACCGATGGCTGCAAGGTCGCCATCACCCTGATAAGTGAAAACGATCCTGTCGGGCCAGGTTCTTTTGATACCGGTTGCCAGCGCGGGTGCCCTTCCGTGAGCAGCCTGTTGCATGTCGACGTTCATGAAGTCATAAGCCAGAACGGAGCATCCGACCGGACAAACCCCGATGGTTTGTTCCTGAAGCCCCATTTCATCAATGACTTCCATGATGATCCGGTGGGAAGTGCCGTGACCGCAGCCAGGGCAATAACTCAGGATGTTATCGGTCATCAGGGACGTTTTCTTATAGACCAGGTTCTCAGGCCGGATGATGTCTTCCATTTTTAGTTCAGCCATTACAATCTTCTCCTATAACTTTTTCTTTGAGGACTCCGAGGATTTCCTCCGGGGTGTAGATCATTCCTCCCATTCGACCATAAAATTCCACGTTCACTTTACCTTCTACGGCCAGACGCACATCTTCGACCATTTGTCCCGCGCTCAGCTCGACCGTGAGTATGCCTTTCAGCTGGTGGGTAAGTTCGTTGATCTGTTTTGTCGGGAATGGCCATAAAGTGATGGGTCGGAGCAGACCAAGCCTGATTCCCTGTTCCCTGGCCAGATCGAGGGTTTTCTGTGCGATCCGTGCACTGGATCCATAAGCCACGATGAGGTATTCAGCATCCTCGCAGGCGATCTTTTCGCAGCGGACTTCCTTCTCCCGGATGATGGTGTATTTCTGTTGAAGCCTGATGTTCCGTTTTTCCTGAACAGCGGCCTGAAGGTCAAGGGAGGTGACAATATTGCGCTCCCTGTTTTTGGATTTACCGGTCGTTGCCCAGGGTGACATTTTAATGATTTCTTCTTCGGTCCACCGGGGGATCGGGTCAAACAGGACCACTTTTTCCATCATTTGCCCGATGACCCCGTCGGAGAGGATCATGGCGGGATTACGGTATTTGAAGGCAAGTTCAAAGGCAAGTTTCACGAAGTCCGACATTTCCTGGACAGAGGCCGGTGCCAGGACGATCAGCCGGTAATCCCCGTGCCCGCCACCTTTGGTTGCCTGGAAGTAATCGGCCTGGGAAGGCTGGATTGTGCCGAGACCCGGGCCACCCCTGACAACATTCACCATCACGCAGGGAAGTTCCGCTCCTGCAATATAGGAGACTCCTTCCATCATCAGACTCACACCCGGACTTGACGAGGAGGTCATCACCTTTTTGCCGGTGCCTGCACCACCATAAACCATATTGATGGAGGCTACTTCACTTTCAGCCTGGAGAACGACCATTCCTGTCCGTTCATAAGGCTTTTCGGCCATCAGGTATTCGATGACTTCCGACTGAGGGGTGATCGGATATCCAAAATAGGCATCCACACCGGCACGTATTGCTGCTTCACCGATCGCCTCGTTGCCTTTCATTAAACGTAATTCACCCATGATTCATTTATTTAACCGTTTCAGCTTCTACTTTCATTCTGTAAACCGTGATCACTCCATCCGGACACACGATGGCACAATTCGTGCATCCTGTGCACGCTTCCGGATTTTTCATGTACGTGTACCGATATCCCTTGCTGTTGACCTGGTTGGAAAGCCCGATCACTTCCGTAGGGCACGCTTCGATGCAGACCTCGCATCCTTTGCATTTTTCGATATCGATAACGATTGCACCCCGAACTTTTGCCATTCACTTGAAATTTTTAAAGATTAGAAAGTTTGTTACAAGCTACAAGCCTCAAGCTATGTAGTTACGGAATTCTGTCTGCATTTTGAAAACTTGCAGCTTGCAGCTTTTTATTATCACGTTGCGAAGTTACGGATTTTCACTGAATCGGAAAGTTAAAAGAGAGAAGAAATATTTTTAGGAAGCGTGAAGCATGTACTATTTACTATTTCATCTTACCTTCTTCATACTCCATTTTCACATCATCAAAGCGGATGATTCTCTCTGAACTTTTTCAGCCTGGTTTCAAGGTCGGGAAACTGGGATTCTTTGACCAGAGATACACAGGCGCGGGCCCCTTCAGAACGCTCACTGCCGCAGATCGTCAATGAGATGGCGCTGATCCCGTGATAGATCAGTTCACGCATCAGTTCTTCACCATCCATTCCCGGATAGGAAAAAGTAAAATAAAACCCGTCAGCAATGGGAACGCCCTCGTCAAGGTCATACACAATCCTGAATCCGTTGTCGGTAAACAGTTTTTTCATGATCCTGGCTTTTTCACCATAGACCCTGACATCGTTGATAAGGTTGATTTCCCCGTCATTGACTGCTTTCAGCATGGCAGCCAGTCCGTACTGCGGAGAATGGGATGTGCCTGAGCTGAGCGAGTAAACCGATCCGAAGATCATGGCCGGGCCGAACTTATCGAAATAATAATACTGAAGCAGATCAGGAGAGCGCAAATTGTAGACCTTGTCGGAGATCACCATCATTCCAATGCGCTGGCCGGCATAACTGAACACCTTGGAGCTGGAGATGAGTAAAATGTAATTATCGGTGTACTGTGTGGCGGAAGGTTGATAGGGTGGATGTCCCGGAACGGAATAGTCATTGCGGAAATCCATTGCAAAATAGGCCAGGTCCTCCACCACGATCACATCGTACTGGTTGGCAAGCTCACCGATGATCCGTAATTCTTTCTCGGTGAAACATACCCATGAGGGATTGTTGGGATTGGAATACAGGATACTTGAAATATTTCCCTTCTCAAGGTAGGATTCGAGTTTTGCTTTCAGTTTGTCGCCCCTGTAATTGTACACATCAAACGCCTGGACGGGAATACCCAGTACCATGTGTTGCTGCTTATGGACAGGAAAACAGGGGTCGATCGATAAAGTCGTGTTTTTCTCCTTATGGATCCGGTTGACGGTCATAAAAGTGGCAAATCCACCCTGCATGGATCCGACCGTTGGAATGCATCCGTCGAGACTCACCTCCAGGTTCAGAAAAAGCTTTACAAACCTGGCGATCTCACTTTTTAGTTCAGGAATTCCGTAAATGTCGGGGTAAATGGCAGCAATTCCCGTCCTGAGTGCTTTGATCTCGGCCTCAATGCCGATCTTGGAGGGAGGCAATCCCGGCACTCCCATTTCCATGCGTACGTATTTTTCACCCGTTGCGGTTTCAATATCATCCACCAGCTTTTTGATCATCCGGATGGTCGCCCTTTCAAGACTGGAGATTTTACTTTCATTTATTTTCCGGGTAACGACATCGTAATTAATAGGGGTATCTCTCATCTCTTTTCGCTTTGTTAAGTAAAACAGAATAAGGTCAAGCCTGCAAAGGTATGAAATTAATATCACAGGGAAAGGGAGGGGATTCGCTCCGAACCGGTTTACTTTTCAATGCGGATCCTGGCATCCACGGTCAGGATGGAATCCTGGAAGGCCATCAGTGGATTCAGGTCCATTTCCTTGATTTCGGGAGCGGCTGTTACCAGGGCTGCCACACGGGCAACGATCTCTGCAAAAACGTTTTCGTCGACGCCTGCACGGCCGCGTACGCCTTTAAGGAGCCTGTATCCTTTCAGGTTCCGGATCATCCACAGCGCCTGATCGTGGCTCAGAGGTGCCAGAGCTGCCTGGAAATCCTGCAGGACCTCAATGAAGATCCCTCCGAATCCACTCAGCACCAGGTGCCCGAACCCGGGATCCTCTTTTGCGCCAATGAAAAGCTCCATTCCCTTTGTCATCGATTGGACAAGGACACTGTGGGCACCTCCGATGGACATCAGCTCCCTGAAAGCCTGCAGGGCGAGTGAATAACCTGTGATGTTCAGTTTCACCCCGCCAAGATCGGATTTATGCAAGAGTCCGCCTGCTTTCATGGCCACGGGAAATCCGATGTGACGGCAGGCATCGGTGACTTCCTTTTCCTCCGTAACGATGATTTCGGCTATCCTCGGGATCCCGGCAGCATCCAGCAGTTTCTGCAGGCTGGTCTGAGGCAGGTAGCCGGATGATGCCCCCTGGATGATCGTGCGGATCGTTGTGAAATCAATTTCAGGGTAGGTGGCTTTTTCGGGTATGGATAATTTTTTCAGGTAGATCCTCGACAGCATGTTGCCCAGGATGACCTCTTCGGGAAAGCATATTCTTCCTTTTGAGATGAATTCGTTAACTTCCTCTGCGGCTGTCGTTATGGAGGGTAAAACGGGAAAGATCGGCTTGGTGGCACTGGCCATTTTGCGGTCCAGCAGATCATATACACCGAAGAGCCTTTGCAGTCCGGGAGTTCCAAAGATGACCACCATCCCGTCGATGGTTTCTACATCGCGGTCGATGGTATCAATGATCATCCCGAGCTGTTCGGCGGTGCCCGTTGCCAAAAAGTCGACCGGGTTGGCTATGGATGAACCCGGGAAAAGTTTTTGTTTCAGCTCCTCAAGGGCGGGACCACCTAAATGCGGAACTTTCATTCCGTCTTTTTCCAGTGCATCCGTTAGCATGACAGCGGGTCCGCCGGCGTGGGTTATGATCGCAATGTTTTTCCCTTTCAGCTCCGGGTGCATGAAGATACAGGCTGCCGTGATCAGCTCTTCCCGTCCGAAGCATCTGATGATGCCGGCTTTTGCAAACAGGGCATCCACTGCCAGGTCCGAGCTCGCCAGTGCACCGGTATGCGAAGAGGCAGCACGGCTTCCGGCCTCGGAAGCCCCTGCCTTGATGGCCGCAATTTTACACCCCTTCCTCACGAGCGAGGAGGCGTGCTTAAGCAATAATTTTGGATTGCGTATATTTTCGATATACAATAGAATGACGCGTGAACTGTTCACGGGATCAAAGCTCTCATCCAGGTACTGCACCACCTCTTCCACGCCGGTCTGGGCACTGTTGCCGACGGAAAAAACCCCGGAGAACGTCAATCCCTTTGGAATTCCCAGCTCCATGATGAAACAAGCCGTTGCTCCTGACCCTGAGATCAGGATACATCCGCCGGGAGAAAGCTTGGGTATGGGAAGAGTGAAAATACTCTGGTGGTCAAGGGTCAGTATTCCGGTGCAGTTGGGACCGATGAGGACTGCATTCACTGCATTGACCGCTTCCACTAATTTTTTTTCCAGCAGTTTCCCTTCCTGGCTTTCCTCGCTGAAACCGGCCGAAATCACGATGAAAGCCTTTGTTTTCTTATTTTTCCCAAGGTATTCGACCGTTTCCGGAACAAAACGGGCAGCGATCGCAATCACGGCAAGATCCGTATCGGGAAGGGAGGCAATGTCCTGATAACAGGCGATGCCCTGGATGGTCTTTTCCTTTGGATTCACAACATACAGCTCTCCCCTGAAGCTCCCCTCCGCGATATTTTTCACGACTTTTCCTCCCGGTTTGGACAGATCGTTTGAGCCACCAATGACCGCAATACGTTGAGGTTTGAGTAACTGTTTGTTAATCATCATATTGTATGTTAAAATCGTAATTATTTCCTATTGCCGGTAGGTAATCCATTTTCCAAGCTCCCTGTAATTCACCTTTTTCCCATACATCAATATTCCCGTCCGGTAGATCCGTCCTGCCAGCCAGGTTGTCCCCACGAATCCAAGAATGAGAAGAACGACCGAAAGCACCAGATCCAGGTAGGGGACTCCGAAGGGGATTCTAGCCATCATGGCGATCGGGGATGTGAAGGGTATGATGGAAGCCCAGAAAACCAGGGGGCCCTCAGGATTGTTGATGATATACGGAATCAGGACAATGGCCAGAATGAGCGGAACAGTGATGGGTAACATGAATTGCTGAGTGTCAGCTTCGTTGTCGACTGCGGAGCCGATGGCAGCGAACATCGCTGCGTAAAGAAGGTAGCCGCCAACGAAAAAGAAGAGGAAAAAGCCGAGGATCGTTCCATAATTGAGCGTATGGATAGCCTCCAGCACAAACTGAAGTTCATCGCTGCCCAGTTCTTCTTCATCCGGTAAGGATTCTGAGGGAACCAGACGGCTGTCCTCCGTAAGCATCTGGGATGATCCTGCTTCCGACAGGGATGTTCCGGTCATGGCGGAGAAAGTCGTCACCAGCGCACCAGTGAGCAGTACCCATAAAATGAACTGGGTCAGCCCTACAAGGGCAATGCCAATGATCTTCCCCATCATCAGCTGAAAGGGTTTGACGCTAGAAAGGATCACTTCGACGATCCGGCTGGTTTTTTCCTCAATGACACCCCGCATCACCTGGGATCCGTACATGAAGATGAAGATGTAGATCAGAAATCCGCCAATATATCCGATCACCATGCTGACCTCCGTATAGCTTTTTTCTTCGTGACCTTCCCTGTCGATCTTGAAGGTGGCCAGCTGAATTTTGGTTTTGGCACTTTCAATCACCGCTTCGTCAACACCTGAGGCTTCCAGCTTCAGCCTTTCCACCTCTTTTTGCATGATGTTTCTTATATGGCTGGTGACAGTGACACTGGCCTGCTTGCTGGAATAAATGATGGCAGAGGAGGGGATGATCACCTCTGTTTTTGGAATGTGCAGGATGGCGTAGTATCCGCTATCGGCAAAATGGGTTTTCAGCGTTTCCGGGTCACCGCTTACCTGTTTAAAGATTAAAATTTTTGTATCGGTGAACTTTTGGTGGAAGATGCCGGTTTCATCGAGGATGGCAATTTTTTTGACATCGCCCTGGCGGGTGGTTATGTAGACCGGAATGATGAACATGGCCGCCATCAGGATTGGGCCAAGAAGTGTCATGACGAGGAACGAGCGTTTTTTGACGCGTGAAAGGAATTCCCTCCGGATGATCAGTTTGATTTTATTCATGTGGATGGCTTGCTGTATTCATTTACCTTGGAAATGAAGATATCATTCATGGTTGGGAGAAGTTCCGAAAAACCGTGGATGGTGATATGCGGGAGCAGATTTACGATCAGATCATTTGGGTTTGCATCCTTTGGCAAACGGATCCTGGATGATTTCAGCCCGCTCCCGAGGTCTTCTTCCAGGATCTGATAGGATGGATGGAGGATCGGACGGAGCGACTCTGCCGGACCGTCAAAGTAAATGACATAGGCATTTGTCCTGTAAGTATTTTTGATATCGGTGACTTTTCCCTCCAGGATCTTCTCCGATCGGTTCAGCAGGGCGATATGGTCGCAGAGTTCTTCAACGGATGCCATGTTGTGGGTGGAAAAGATGATCGTGGCACCCTGGTTGCGAAGGCGGAGGATCTCTTCTTTCAAGATGTTGACGTTGATGGGGTCAAAGCCGCTGAAAGGTTCATCAAAGATCAGTAATTCAGGCTCATGGATGACGGTCACCACAAATTGCACTTTTTGCTGCATGCCTTTGGACAGTTCCTCCACTTTCCGGTTCCACCACCCCATGATATCGAACCGGGAGAACCACCATTTGAGCCGGCGCTGTGCATCGTTAGAGCTTAATCCTTTCAACTGTGCCAGGTAGAGTGCCTGCTCCCCGACCTTCATTTTTTTATAGAGTCCTCTTTCTTCGGGCAAATAGCCGATCCGGCAGATATGGTCAGGTGATAACCTTTCATTTTTCCAGGTAATTGAACCTTCATCCATTGCCAGGATCTGGTTCACGATCCGGATGAAGGTGGTTTTCCCGGCGCCATTGGGTCCCAGCAAACCATAGATGCTCTGCTCGGGTACACCCAGTGACACCGATTTAAGGGCTGTATGGTTCGCATACCGCTTGGTGACACCGGTGGCTGTTAGAATTTCGTTTTGCATTGGGATTTCAAGAATTGAACATATCCTTCCACCTGCCGAAGAAATTTTTATCCTTTCCCGAAGGGCTGGGTTTGAAATTCACGGAGTGCAACAATTTTTCCATCATTTCTTTTTCTTCTCTGGTAAGGGATTTTGGAACCCATACCTGAACAGTCACCAGTTCATCTCCACGCTGACCATATCCGTTCAGCACGGGTATGCCTTTGTCCTTGAGCCTGAAAATTTTCCCCGGCTGTGTTCCCGGTGGTATTTTGATCCGTGCTTTGCCATCGATGGTGGGCACATCGATGGAGGTTCCCATGGCGGCCTCCGGGAGGCTGATATAGTGCTCATAGATCAGGTTATGATCGTCTCGTTGCAGATAGGGATGTTTTTCTTCTTCGATGAGTACGATCAGGTCGCCGGGGATTCCATTACGGGCAGCGGCGTTTCCTTTTCCGTTGAGGGACAATTGCATTCCTTCGGCCACTCCGGCTGGTATTTTGATGGTAATGACTTCTTCGCCGTTGACGATTCCGTGTCCGGCACATTTGATACAGCGGTTGGTGATGATCTTTCCTTCACCTCCGCAATTGGGGCAGGTGGATGTCGTTTGCATCTGTCCCAGGAAGGTGCTGGTCACGCGGGTGACGTGTCCGGAACCCCTGCAGGCTGAACAGGTCTGGTATGAACTGCCTCCTTCGGCACCTGTACCCTGGCAGTGTTCGCAGGATACATATTTGGTTACCTTGATCTTTTTTTCCACCCCGTGTGCAATTTCTTCCAAAGTGAGCTTGACCTTGACGCGCAGATTGGTTCCACGTGTGGTTCGCTTTTGCCTTTCCCGTGTCCCTGTTCCAAATCCAAAACCGCCAAAGTTTCCAAATGCGTCACCAAAAATATCTCCGAACTGGCTGAAGATGTCTTCCATGCTCATGCCAAACCCGCCAGCTCCGCCGCCTGCTGAGCCACGTACGCCTTCGTGCCCAAACTGATCGTATTTGCGTCGCTTTTCCGGATTGCTGAGTACCTCGTAGGCTTCGGCTGCCTCTTTGAAATGTTCCTCAGCCTCTTTATCACCCGGATTTTTGTCGGGATGATACTTGAGCGCCATTTTACGATAAGCTTTCTTGATCTCGGTCTCGTCAGCATTCTTTGGAACTCCAAGTATTTCGTAATAATCGCGTTTGGACATCTACTAAATTGTCAAATTATTAAATTGTCAAATTGTTCTATAGTTCAATTGTTTAACTACTGAATGTCAACTGCGAAATGGCTATGCTCCCACCACCACCTTGGCATACCGGATCACTTTCCCGTTGAGTGTGTAACCTTTTTGCGTCTGGTCGATGATTTTTCCCTTCAAGTCATCTGATGGTGCGGTAACGTTCGTTACCGCATCGTGCAGATCAGTGTCGAAGGGCTCTCCGATGGTTTTCATCTCCTGCAGTCCCTTCTGTTCAAGGATCCTTTTAAGTTTTGCCAGGATCAGTCTTTCTCCTTCTTTGATGACTTCACACTGGTCAGTAGTCTCAGAATTTTGAATGGCACGGTCGAAGTCATCCAGAACGGGCAGCAGGTCAAGGATGATCCCGGAGGAAGCGGTCTTTATCAGTTCGCTTTTTTCCCGGAGCGTTCGTTTACGGTAGTTATCGAATTCTGAGTAGAGGCGGAGATACTTATCGTTGGTTTCCTCCAGTTTTTTGCTGATCTCTTCCAGTGCCTTTGATGGAACTGTTTTTTTGAGTGTTTTGCCGGTTATATTCTTCTTTTTTTCTTGCTCGCTCATGATTGAATCCGGATATTAATTTTATGAATAGAACTAAAACTCTTCTAAAACAGGTGAATTGTGCGAATCATCAATTAATTTGCCATTGTGCACTTAGCGACAAAATGGCAGGCAGGGTCACCGTCTTTGAACGGAGGCTCCGATAAGGTTCAATCGTTCGTCGATGTGCTGATAACCCCTGTCGATTTGTTCGATGTTATGGATCACGCTGGTTCCCTGTGCGGAGAGGGCAGCGATCAGTAAGGCTACCCCTGCGCGTATGTCGGGAGAGGTCATGTCGATTCCTTTGAGAGCATGTTCGTGATCGAGCCCGATGACAGTGGCACGGTGCGGATCACAGAGGATGATGCGGGCTCCCATATCGATCAGCTTGTCGACAAAGAAAAGTCTGCTTTCAAACATCTTCTGGTGAATGAGCACACTTCCTTTTGCCTGGATGGCGACGACCAGTGCGATACTGATCAGGTCGGGAGTAAATCCGGGCCACGGTGCGTCGGCAATCGTCATGATGGATCCGTCCATGAACGTTTCAACCTCGTAATGGGCTTGTCTGGGGATGAAAAGGTCATTTCCGGACTGCTGTACCTGGATCCCCAGGCGGCGGAACACTTCCGGAATCAGGCCCAGTTGGATAAGATCCACACCCTGGATGGTCAGTTCCGATTGCGTCATTGCAGCCAGGCCAATAAAACTCCCGATTTCGATCATATCCGGCAGCAACCTGTGGGAGCATCCCTGCAGAGCTTTCACGCCATCGATGTGCAGAAGATTGGAACCTACTCCGGATATGCGTGCACCCATGGCGTTGAGCATACGGCAGAGCTGAAGGACATACGGTTCGCAGGCTGCGTTGAAGATCGTGGTCGTGCCCCGGGCAAGCACTGCCGCCATGACGATGTTGGCCGTCCCGGTCACGGAAGCCTCATCCAGGAGCATGTAGGTGCCCTGGAGTCCATCCGTCCAGACCTTAAAAAAATTTTCATCCGGCAGGTAGGTGAACTGGGCGCCCAGAGCCGACAGACCGACATAGTGTGTGTCAAGGCGCCGCCGGCCGATCTTGTCACCGCCGGGCTGGTGCAGGTACCCAATGTTGAACCTTCCCAGCAGCGGACCAAGGATCATAATGGAACCTCTCAGGCTCTTTGATTTGTTTTTGAATTCCTCAGACCGGAGATAATCCAGGTTGACCTGATCGGCCTGAAATGAGAAAGTTTCCGCAGCGGTCTGTAGCACCTTTACTCCCAATCCCTTCAGTAATTCAATCAGGTGATTGACATCCCGGATGTCAGGTACGTTTTCAATGGTCACTTTTTCTGCAGTCAGGAGGGTGGCACAGATAACCTGCAATGCTTCGTTCTTGGCGCCCTGCGGACGTATGGTCCCATACAGCTGCCGGCCCCCTTCAATAATAAATGAGCTCATCTGTAGAAATTAACGTTCCAAAGATAAGGAATTCTTTATTCCTGTGGTTTTGGGCGCCGGTCTTTTCTCTGGCGTGGATTGAAGTTGTGGTTGAAGCCGTTCTTATACCCGGAGTTGTGGTTTTTGTTCATTCCCTGGGGAGGCTCCTTGACGAATTTTTTCTTTTTGTTCCGGGCAAGAATATCGCTGGTATGACTGAGTTTATCTTCTGTACCCAGTTTTAACTGACCCTTCGACAGCAGTTCCAGATGCTGGGCGATGAGTTCATCCGTAACAGATTCGCGGTTCCAGCTGAGGTATGACTTTTTCAGATGGTTGGCAATGGTGTGGACCAATGCCTGTTTTTCGGGCCCTTCCGGATAGTCAATGGCTTTTTGTATGATTAGCTCGATGTTATTTCCATAGTGGCGGAATTGGATATCCCTGTCGTGATATTTCAGTCGTTTTGGCCGTTTGAAGATTTCCTCCGGTGATGGGGGAGGGAACGGGCTGTCCACCTCAAGTTTGAAATCCGACATGATGAAGATATGATCCCAGAGTTTGTGCCGTATGTCACCAGCTTCACGGATCGTGGGATTAAGCTGCGACATGACGTTGATGATCGCTTTTGCAGATTGGGCACGGACTTCGGGATCTTCTATTGTGTTCAGGCTTTCAACCATCTTTTGCACATTCCGGCCATATTCCCGTAGGATAAGCTTGTTACGCGCGGTGTTATAATCCATGGATATTAATGCGATTAAATGATTTCGGTCGTTAAATGATCACTGAATGGAGCGATTCTCTCAGGAAGTAAATTTAAAACGGCAATAGAATGCTTTTAGCTTTAACGGTAGATTCGGCTGCAAATATACGATAATTTTTTTTGCAACAAAATTTCCAGTGATTTTAGAAAGAAAGGACATATACCCGGTGGTGATTTACAGGATCCTGAGCCGGGCAAACTTCAATAAAAGCTGTTTCTGGCCAATGTTCTGGAAAAAGATGGTTGCCTTTTTATTGGGGCCGGTCCCTTCGATGCTGATCACCTTCCCTTTTCCGAACCGTGTGTGTTCGACGTCCATTCCGGTCTGGATCAGTTCTGAGTCCTCGCCCGGATCGTTGTCCTGACCTGGTATCAGCCGCCTGAAATTTTTGCGGAAAGGATGTCTCCGGTCATTTTGATCCGGTGCACGGTTCCCGGAGGAGGATCTGTGTTCTTCCGGTAAAAAAGTCACTTTTTTCGGCATTTCGAATGCATTGAAATCGATTTCATCAACGAACCGGCTTGGTTCGGAGGCCGTCAGCTTACCCCACCGATAGCGGTTCTCTGCATACGAAAGGGTCACTTTTTTCATTGCCCTGGTGAGTGCGACATAGAAAAGCCTTCGTTCTTCCTCCAGATCGGCACGTGAGTTAAGCGACTGAATGGACGGGAACAGGTTCTCCTCGAGTCCAACGATGTAAACATAAGGAAATTCCAGTCCCTTGGCCGCGTGAATGGTCATCAGTGAAACGTGATCGGGATCTTCGGTGTCGGGTGTATCCGCGTCGGTCAGCAGGGCTATTTCCTGCATGAACTCATCCAGGGACTTGGGTACGTTTTCGAGGTTTTCGGCCGTGGGCGACAGCGCGCTGTCTTTTTCTGTGAAATCACGGATGGCATTGAGCAATTCTTCAATGTTCTCGAAGCGGCTGACTCCTTCGGGTGTCTTGTCGTCGTAAAGTTCTTTCAGCATCCCGGAAGAGGAAGCGATCTCTTTGGCCAGGTCATAGGCATTCTTTTTTTTGAGCTGAGCCGAATGGCTTTTGATCATCATCGAAAATTCGGATATTTTATGCTGGGTGGGTATCGGAATCCCGATATCCTTATCCGGCATTTTTCCGATGACATCCCAGATGCTGGTCTTATCTTTGTCTGCCTGGACCACTAGCCTCTCACAGCTGGTTTTACCGATACCCCTTGCAGGATAATTGATGATCCGGAGAAAGGCTTCCTCATCCTTGTTGTTGATCACCAGGCGGAAATAGCCAAGCAGATCTTTGATCTCCTTTCGTTTGTAAAAGGACAATCCCCCGTAGATCCTGTAGGGGATATTCATCTTGCGCAGGGATTCTTCAAAAGCCCTTGATTGCGCATTCGTCCGGTAAAGAATGGCAAAGGCATCATTCCGGAGCTGGTGGTTCATTTTGTTTTCAAAAATCGCATTGGCAACCAGTGTTCCTTCTTCGCCATCCGTCACAGCCTTTAACAGGCTGATGAGCGTGCCCTCTTCGTTATTTGTCCATATTTCTTTGTAAATCTGATCTTTATTACGAACAATGACTCCGTTGGCCACCTTGACGATGGTTTTGGTGGAACGGTAGTTTTGTTCGAGTTTGTACACAGCCACGTCGGGGTAATCGTTCTTGAAATTGAGGATATTCTGAATATTGGCCCCTCTGAATGCATAGATGCTTTGAGCATCATCGCCGACGACGCAGATATTTTCATTGTTGGCGGCCAGCTTTTTAAGGATGGCGTATTGCACAAAGTTGGTGTCCTGGTATTCATCCACCAGGACGAACAGGAACTTCTGCTGATATTTGTACAGGACGTCCGGAAATTCCTCCAGCAGGCGGTACATGTTCAGAAGCAGGTCGTCGAAATCCATGGCTGCCGCTTTGACCAGCCTGTTCTGGTAGAGTGAATAAAGATCGCCTGTCTTAGGTCTCCCCGCAAGTTTATCCTGCAGGTTCAGCTGAGGATCCTGTTGATAGACATCCGGGGTGATCAGGTTGATCTTTGCCTTTGAAATGCGGTTCAGCACGGAGGAGGGTGCATAGATTTTCGTATCGAGTCCTTGTTCTGTAATGATGGATTTCATCAGGCTCTTTGAATCGTCCGTATCATAGATCGTGTAATTGGAGGGGAAGCCCAGCCGATGGGCTTCCATTCTCAGAATGCGGGCAAAGATCGAGTGAAACGTGCCCATCCATACATTCCTGGCGTCGTGGTTATCCACCAGGGAGATGATCCTTTTTTTCATTTCCCTGGCAGCTTTGTTTGTAAAAGTTAGGGCCAGGATCGAAAATGGATCAATGCCAAGGTTGATCAGGTACGCCACCTTATAGGTCAGTACCCTGGTTTTCCCTGAACCTGCTCCGGCAAGAACCATGATGGGACCCTCGATGTGTTCTACAGCCAATCGCTGCTCATTGTTCAGGTCTTCAAGTATATTCATGCTTCTGTGGTCAGGTCTGGCAAAAGTAATTGATTTGGGATAATAAATTGGTTTAAAAAAAATGATAAAAAGGTTTGTAAATCAAAAATTAATTGTACTTTTGCACCCGCTTTATTGGAAGCAGAACGAATTTCAAGGTTCTTTCATTTCATTAAAACAGAGACACAGTCTCAGAATATTCAGGAAACCTGATAAAGTAAGACGGTTATAGGTTTCGACCGAAAAGGATTTTCGACGAACTTCCTTCGGACAGGTCTGCAAACTCTTACTGTATCCTTCCTTAATATTCCTTTTAATTATTAATGTGAACAAAAATCGTAGCTATGCCAACGATTCAACAATTAGTCCGTAAAGGAAGGAAAAAATTAATCTACAAGAGCAAATCACCTGCTCTGGACTCCTGTCCGCAGCGCAGGGCGGTTTGTGTGAGGGTTTATACCACCACTCCCAAGAAGCCCAATTCCGCCATGCGGAAAGTGGCCAGGGTCAGGCTGACCAACTCAAAGGAGGTCAATGCGTACATTCCGGGGGAAGGACATAACCTTCAGGAGCACTCGATCGTCATGATACGGGGAGGCAGGGTGAAGGACTTGCCCGGGGTGAGGTATCATATCATCCGGGGTGCCCTCGATACTTCCGGTGTGGAAGGAAGAAACCAGAGAAGGTCGAAATACGGTACGAAACGGCCGAAGAAAAAGTAAGATACATTATATAGTGTTCTATGAGAAAGAGTAAACCAACAAAGGTAGAAGTACTGCCGGATCCAAGATTCAATGATCTCATGGTCACAAAATTTGTGAACAACATGATGTACCGTGGGAAGAAAAATCTTGCCTTTAAAGTCTTCTACGAGGCCATTGATGCGGTCAGTGAACGGACTGGGGAAGATGGACTGGAAGTCTGGAAAAAGGCCCTGGCCAACGTGACCCCTGCTGTTGAAGTGCGAAGCAGGAGGATCGGCGGAGCCACTTTCCAGATCCCTTCCGAGATCAGGCCATCCCGTAAGTTGTCGATCGGAATGAAGAACCTGATCAAATATTCCCGCGCCCGTCACGAAAAATCGATGGGACAAAAGCTTGCAGGTGAAATACTGGCTGCATTTAAAGAAGAGGGATCCGCCTTTAAGAAGAAAGAAGACACCCATCGCATGGCCGAAGCGAACAAGGCATTCTCGCATTTCAGGTTCTAGTCGGCAGACACAAACCTACAGCGTAAGGAACGAAAAATGTCGGACCGGTTATTACATATAAGGAACATAGGCATTATGGCTCACATCGATGCGGGTAAGACCACAACGACCGAGCGCATATTGTATTATACCGGCATTAATTACCGAATGGGAGAAGTACATGATGGAACAGCCACCATGGACTGGATGGTTCAGGAGCAGGAGAGGGGCATTACCATAACTTCCGCTGCCACTACCGTTTTTTGGGATGCTGACGCGGAAAAATACCGGATCAACATCATCGATACGCCCGGTCACGTGGATTTTACCGTTGAGGTGGAGCGGTCGCTGCGGATCCTGGATGGGGCCATCGCCATCTTCTGTGGTGTTGGCGGAGTGGAACCCCAATCGGAAACAGTGTGGAAACAGGCTGATAAGTACGGCGTTCCAAGGATATGCTTCGTCAATAAAATGGATCGTCCGGGGGCCGATTACTTCAGTGTCATTACCCAGATCAAGGATAAACTGGGAGCAAATCCGGTCGCCATTGAACTGCCTATCGGACATGAAGAGACTTTTTCCGGTGTTGTTGACCTGATTCACCGGAAAGCCTACCAGTGGGATGAGGAATCCCTGGGTATGGTGTACTTTGAAATCCCTGTCCCGGAGGATATGACTGAGCTGGTGGATACCTACAGGATGAAATTGATTGAGGGAGTGGTGGAAACGGATGATCAGCTTTTTGAGAAATTCATCAATGACCCGGAATCCATTACGGTCGCTGAGATTCAAAAAGGATTGAGAAAAGCCACGCTTTCAATGCACATCACACCTGTTCTCTGTGGTGCAGCCCTGAAAAACAAAGGGATACAGAGCCTGCTGGATGCCATTGTCCGGTACCTGCCCTGCCCCCTTGATGTTCCGCCTGTCGTTGGATTGAATCCCTACACGGAAAAAGAAGAGATCAGGAAGGCAGATCTGTTGGAACCTTTCACCGCCCTGGCCTTTAAGATTGCCACGGATCCTTTTGTGGGTCGCATTGCTTTTTTCAGGGTCTATTCCGGTGCACTGGAAGCAGGGGAAACGGTACTGAACACGCATACCGAAAAACGGGAGCGCATTTCCCGCATCCTGCAGATGCATGCCAACAAGCAAAAGCCCCTGGAACGTATTGAAGCTGGTGATATTGCAGCAGCGGTGGGCTTTAAACTGATCCGTACCGGTGATACCCTGTGCGATCCTGCTCACCCGATCGCCCTTGAACCCATCAGGTTCCCGGATCCTGTCATACGCATTGCCGTCGAACCCAAAACCCAGGATGATCTGGTGAAGCTTGAAGCAGGACTTGCCAAACTGGCAGAGGAAGATCCGACATTCCAGGTCCGGCAGGATCCGGAAACGGGACAGACCATTGTCAGCGGTATGGGCGAGTTGCACCTGGAAGTCATCATTGACCGGCTCAAGAGGGAATTCAACCTGGAGATCAACCAGGGTGTACCCCACGTGGCTTACAAGGAAGCGCTGGTGGGCCCGGTTGAACTCAGGCATGTCTACAAGAAACAGACGGGAGGCAGGGGCAGATTCGCTGACATCGCCTTTGAACTTGGCCCTGCAGAGAATGGATACAGCGGATTGCAATTCACATCTGAATTAAAGGGAGGAAGCATTCCCAGGGAATACATACCGGCCATAGAAAAAGGATTCCGCCAGGCGATGAACAACGGGATCTTGCTTGGATTTCCAATGTACAATATGAAAGTGAGGCTTCTGGATGGTTCGTATCATCCGGTTGACTCGGATGCTTTATCATTTGAGATTGCAGCAAACCTGGCGTTCAGGGAAGCCTGCAAAAAAGGGAAGGTCATTTTGCTGGAACCCGTTATGCGTCTGGAAGTCATAACACCGGACGAGTACCTGGGGGATGTCACCAGCGACCTGAACCGGCGCAGGGGGCACGTTGATGATGTATTCCCGCGGATACGTTCACAGGTAATCAGGGCGAAGGTGCCCTTGTCAGAGATGTTTGGCTATGTGACCGCCCTGCGCACCATAACATCGGGAAGAGCCACCTCAACAATGGAATTTCTTCATTATGAGCCCGTTCCTGATGTGTTGACCGAAGAAATCATTTACAAAATAAAGGGATACATTCTCACTTAAACCTAATTGTCGAAACATAATCATTGAACAAGTGAGCCAGAGAATCAGAATAAAACTTAAATCATACGATCATAACCTGGTGGATAAATCAGCAGAGAAGATCGTAAAAACGGTCAAATCAACAGGTGCTGTTGTGAATGGCCCGATCCCGTTGCCCACCGACCGTAAGATTTTTACCGTGAACAGGGCAACTTTTGTCAACAAGAAATCCCGGGAGCAGTTTCAGTTATGCTCCTATAAGCGCCTTCTGGATATTTACAGCACGACATCCAAGACAATCGATGCTTTGATGAAGCTGGAATTACCCAGTGGCGTGGAAGTCGAAATTAAGGTTTAATTATGCTTTTACTTCAGCATTAAATTGAAAGAAAATGTCAGGACTGATTGGAAAAAAAATAGGAATGACCAGCATTTTTGATGCAAACGGTAAGAATATTCCCTGCACAGTGATTGAAGCGGGCCCCTGTGTTGTGACACAAGTCAAAACGAAGGATTCTGACGGGTACGATGCTCTGCAGCTTGCTTTTGATGAGAAGAAGGAAAAACATACCACAAAGTCGCTTCAGGGCCATTTTGAGAAAGCAGGAGTCACGCCGAAAAAAATAGTACGGGAATTTACAAGATTTGAATCGGGGCATCAGAAGAAATTCGGGGATGTTTTAACCGTTGAGGTATTCATTGAAGGTGAATACATTGATGTGGTGGGCATTTCCAAGGGCAAGGGTTTTCAGGGAGTGGTCAAGCGTCATCATTTCGGAGGTGTTGGCGACTCCACGCACGGTCAGCACAACCGGAAGCGTGCACCGGGCTCCATAGGAGCCTCCTCGTATCCTTCCAGGGTACTCCCGGGAATGCGCATGGCGGGCCATACAGGTACCGACCGTGTGAAAATGATCAACCTGCAGATCGTGAAGCTGATTCCTGAAAAGAATCTTGTACTGGTCAAGGGTTCCGTGCCCGGACCCAATGGTTCATATTTAATACTAGAAAGATGGAGCTAGCAGTTTTTCAAATAAGCGGCCAGCAAACCGCCAGAACGGTAATGCTGGATGAATCAATCTTCGGCATTGAACCGAATGATCACGCGATTTACCTGGACACCAAACAATTCATGGCCAACCAGCGCCAGGGTACGCACTGTACCAAGGAGAAAAGCATGGTTTCGGGGAGTACCCGAAAGATCAAACGGCAAAAGGGCACAGGCGGGGCACGTGCCGGTAGCATAAAATCTCCTCTTTTCCGGGGCGGAGCCAGGATTTTTGGCCCACAACCCCGGGATTATGCATTTAAACTGAACAAAAAAGTAAAACGGCTTGCCAGAAAATCGGCATTGACCTATAAAGTAAAGGAAAACCAGATCATCGTCCTGGAGGATTTTGATTTTGAAGCACCACGGACGAAATCCTTTGTTGAATTGCTGAACAATTTCAGCGTTGCCGGCAAAAAAACCATGTTTGTACTGGCCAGGCCAAACCGCAACGTCTTGCTTTCCAGCAGGAACATCCAGCAGGTAAAGGTCATTCAGGCGACCGACCTGAATACCTATGACATCCTGAATGCCAGGCAACTCTTCGTTACCGAAAGTTCGTTGCCGGAAATTGAAAAAGTATTGACGCGATAATTCGGAAGAGATCCATTCATTATTAATACCAGAACCATGGAAATTATTCTGAAACCTGTTATAACGGAGAAGATGACCCCGAAAGGGGAGAAATTGAACCAGTATGGTTTCATTGTTCACAAAAAGGCCAATAAACTCCAGATCAGAAGTGCGGTGAAGGAGTTATATGGGGTTGAGGTCATTGAGGTGAACACGATGAATTATTCTGGTAAGACCAAGACCCGTTTTACAAAGGGTGGAGCTCTTACAGGAAGAACCAAATCCTATAAGAAAGCGATCGTAACCTTGGCAGCAGGAGAAACAATTGATTTTTACAGCAATATCTAAGATAAATGGCTTTAAAGAAATTTAAACCGACAACTTCAGGTCAGCGCTTCAAATTGATCAGCGCGTTCGAAGAGATTACTTCTTCAGTTCCTGAAAAGCGATTGTTGACACCCAGAAAGAAATCCGGGGGTAGAAACAATGAAGGCAAAATGACCATTCGTTATGTTGGAGGCGGTCATAAGCAGCAGTATCGTCTGGTGGACTTCAAGCGCGATAAGGAGGATATACCGGCAGTGGTCAAATCGATTGAATACGACCCAAACCGCTCGGCGCGAATCGCTCTGCTTTTTTATACCGATGGTGAAAAACGGTATATCGTTGCGCCCCACGGCATGAAGGTGGGACAGCAGGTCATCTCCGGGAAGGGCATTTCGCCGGATCTTGGCAACTCAATGTATCTGAGCGAGATACCTTTCGGCACGATCATTCATAATATTGAACTCCGGCCCGGACAGGGCGCCAAGATTGCGCGCAGTGCAGGTTCCTATGCACAGCTGATGTCGCGTGACGGCAAGTTCGCCATATTGAAACTGCCCTCAGGTGAAACACGCATGATCCTGCAGACCTGTAAGGCGACCATTGGAATGGTGTCCAACATTGATCATTCTCTGGAAATGTCGGGTAAAGCCGGAAGAACCCGATGGATGGGACGCAGGCCAAGAACCCGTGGTGTGGCGATGAACCCCGTGGATCACCCCATGGGCGGCGGGGAAGGCCGTGCCTCCGGTGGGCATCCCAGGTCAAGGAAAGGTATTCCTGCCAAAGGTTACCGTACACGCAGCCTGAAAAATACATCGAATAAATACATCGTCGAAAGAAGAAAGAAATAATTCAATTCTTTTAATACTATGAGTCGTTCATTAAAAAAAGGTCCCTTTATTCATTATAAACTTGACCAGCGTGTCAGGGAATCTCAGGAGTCCAAAAAGAAAGCAGTCATCAAGACCTGGTCAAGAAGTTCAGTGATCTCCCCTGACTTTGTCGGACTGACCATCGCTGTGCATAACGGGAACAAATTCATCCCGGTCTATGTCACTGAAAACATGGTTGGACACAAGCTGGGAGAATTCGCACCAACCCGGATCTTCAGGGGTCATTCAGGAAATAAAGGGTAGAAAAGGTAAGCATCAATAAACAGAAAAGATCATGGGAGCAAGAAAAAGATCAGCAGCAGAGTCGTTAAAGGAGACGAGAAAGTCGACCTACATTGCCAGGCTGAACAACTGCCCGACCTCACCTCGCAAGATGCGGTACGTGGCGGACATGGTGCGCGGACAGGAGGTTGAAAAAGCGCTTCACATCCTGAAAAATTCAACGACCTATTCATCCCTGCGCATCCGCAAACTGCTGCTTTCTGCCATTGCCAACTGGCAGAACAAAAATGAAGGTGTACGGATTGAACAGAGTCATCTTTACATCAAAGAGATCATGGTCGACAGCGGCCGGGTCCTCAAAAGAATCCGGCCTGCCCCGCAGGGACGCGCGCACCGGATCAGAAAACGTTCCAATCATGTCACCATGATCCTGGATAGCCGTCAGATCACTGAAAAAGCTGAAGCATAGCCATATAAAAACTAATAAATCGCATCGAATTAATGGGACAAAAAACAAATCCAATAGGCAACAGGTTAGGGATCATCAGAGGATGGGATTCCAACTGGTATGGCGGGAAGAATTTTGTAAACAAACTTGTGGAGGATGAGAAAATCCGTCAGTACCTGAATGCGCGTCTGGCAAAGGCTGGTGTTTCCAGGATTGTGATTGAACGCACGCTCAAACTGGTTACGGTGACCATCAACACGGCCCGCCCGGGTATCATTATCGGCCGTCAGGGAGCGGAAGTGGATAAGTTGAAAGAGGAGCTGAAGAAGCTCACGAAGAAGGAAGTTCAGATCAATATTTCTGAGATCAAAAGGCCTGAACTGGATGCCCTGATCGTTGGATCGACCATTGCCAAACAGATCGAAGGCAGGATTTCCTACCGCCGGGCCATCAAGACAGCCATTGCCTCCTCCATTCGGATTGGGGCTGAAGGCATCAAGGTGGAGATCTCCGGGCGGCTGGGTGGTGCTGAAATGGCCAGAAGTGAGCAGTACAAGGAAGGCAGGATCCCGTTGCATACCCTGCGCGCCGATATTGATTATGCCATCAGTGAGGCCCATACGACCTATGGACGTATCGGCATCAAGGTATGGATCTGTAAAGGCGAGATTTACGGTAAGCCGGAGTTCGCCCCGTCAGCAGCACCCAAAACCAAAACAGCTCCGGCCGGGGCAGGAATGAAACCCAGACCAAGAGGTGGCAAGCCAAGAGGAGCAAGATAATTAGCATCGAGAACAACCATTTGTAATATCACTCAGCTATGTTACAGCCAAAGAAGACAAAATACAGAAAGCAGCAGAAAGGCAAAATGAAAGGAAATGCCCAGCGGGGCGACCAGCTTGCCTTTGGTTCTTTTGGTATCAAGACCCTGGAGGAAGCCTGGCTGACAGGCCGCCAGATCGAAGCTGCCCGTCAGGCAGTGACACGTCACATGAAACGTGAAGGCCAGATATGGATTCGGATATTCCCCGACAAGCCCATCACGAAAAAACCGGCTGAGGTCCGGATGGGGAAAGGAAAAGGAGCACCTGAAGGATTTGTGGCACCCATCACCCCGGGCAGGATCCTTTTTGAAGCTGACGGAGTCCCTCTGGAAATAGCACGGGAAGCCCTCCGCCTGGCTGCACAGAAATTGCCCGTTCAAACCAGGTTTGTGGTCAGAAGAGATTATATTGAAGAAACAACATCATAAAAAATGGAACAGACAGTCATAAAGGAATTATCCACTCCCGAACTGCTGGAGAGACTGGAGGAGGAAAAGAAACAGCTTACGCGCCTTAAGCTCAACCATGCTGTTTCCCCGATCGACAATCCCAACCGGATCAAGACCTACCGAAGGACCATCGCCCGCATCATCACCGAGCTCAGGAAACGGGAATTGAAAGGGACAGTGAACAAACAGTCTGCTAAATAATACCATACACAGAAATGGAAAGAAATCTCAGGAAAGAAAAAATCGGCGTTGTCGTCAGCGATAAGATGGAGAAAACCATTGTCGTGGAAGTCCTCAGGAAGGTGAAGCACCCGATCTATGGCAAATTTGTTAAAAGGACCTCCAAATTTGCGGCACACGATGAAAAAAATGAAGGCCGGACGGGCGATACGGTCAAAATCATGGAAACCCGCCCCCTGAGCAAGTCAAAATGCTGGAGATTAGTGGAAATCATTGAAAGAGCCAAGTAATCATGATACAACAAGAATCACGATTGAC
>DAOQWY010000020.1 GCA_035342335.1 Bacteroidales bacterium | reverse complement strand
GGCCTGGGCTTTCATCCTGGCCTGGAGGACACCCCGGCAGGAAGTGAAGAAAATCAACGAATTATATGCCGACACCTCCCTGAATGCTCCGGACAGGCTGCTGGCCCGTGACGCCATTTTCGATCTTCGCAGGGAAGAATCCTTCCTGCAATCACGGCTGACAATGGCTAAAAATGATTCCATCTGCCTCACCCTCGATATGCATGACAGCCTTCTTGTGCTCGAACTGCAGGGTGTGGTGATCCACCAGGCCAAAGTACACCAGGTGAAAATGAGTCCGATTTTTTCCAGAATACATCGCTCGGCTTTTTTCCGGCTGTTTGGAGAACCCTTCAAGGTTGACTCCTGCCGATCAACGATCATCAAAGAGCCAATCATCGTCCAGAAAGCCCCGGCCGACACTATTGAGGCAGCCCGTCAGGAAACGGTCCGCGATACCACCCCCCCGCCTCCCGCAACCTTTCATCTTTATCTGAATAAAGACATAGAATTGATCGTCATGCAGACAGGGGAGGCCGATCAGAAAAATGAAGTCTTTAAACATTTCATCAAAACCAACCGGAATCGTTACGCCAGTCTTTTCCTCGGTGATCTGTTTCGTTTTCAGGTACCTGATTACAGGCCGTGGATAAGGATTTATGTCGGCCAGGACGATGCCATCACCATCTACCGGGCCATTCCGTACCATTCACTTGTAACGATCAGAATCTGATCCTTATGCACCCGGTCTGGCTTGATAATTGTTGATTTGGTGGCTTAAATCATATCTGTATCATGAACCGATTTTTAATTATTGCCTTGAGCATGCTGCTGGCCTGCCAGGGTTTTGGCCAGGCTGACCAGATCTCCGGTCAGGATTCATCGAAAATTACCTCCAAAGAAAGTAAAAAGGAAGCCAGGCGTAAGCAGGAAGAGTGGATGAAGCAGGTCACACGAACCATGATCGAAAACCAAAGATTCGTCCTGGAAGCGGACTATATTTCCGGGAAAAGCGGCGTTCCCATCCCGGTCAATCCCTCCATTAATTTCATCATCATCGATTCAGCAAATGCAACCATGCAGTTGGGTTCGGCCACCGGGGCCGGCTGGAACGGAGTGGGCGGGGTCACCATCTCAGGAAGTGTGTCCAAATACGAGGTAACACGGGTCGAAAAAAAGAAATACGTTGCCTATAACGTGCTGATCATCGTCTTCACCAATCTGGGGACATACGATATTCACTGCGTGGTGACCGACGACGGCCGCGCTGACGCCACCATCAGGAGTACTACGTCCGGGCAGGTTTCTTATACGGGGACGCTCTATCCCCCTGAGATCTCAAGAATCTACAAAGGTTACGAACGTTACTGACCGGTAATCCTTTCAGGGTATTGCATCCTTAACCGGCAATCCGTGCTGTGGAAATAAAATTATTCTTACATTTGCACCGCCAAATGAATATCAAGCCACTTTAGCTCAGCTGGTAGAGCAGTTCACTCGTAATGAACAGGTCGTGGGTTCGAGTCCCATGAGTGGCTCACGCAAAAAGTCCCTGACGGGACTTTTTTGATATCTGATTAACGATTAACGGATAGTTGATTTGGGATTTAAATCATACATCAGATATCTGTACATCGTGCATCAGATATCTTATAAATTCTCCTTGAAATAATCGATGATTTTCTGGTTCAGGTGCACGCGGTCCTTGCCGCCAACTCCATGCCCGTGGCCCGGGTAGACAAAATAATCCACATCAACCCCAGCCTTTACACTCTGATCGATGAAGTCCAGACTCTGCTGCCACACCACGGTGGGATCTTCTGTCCCGTGGATCAACAGCAGCTTGCCTTTGAGATTGCCAGCCATATCCAGCAATGAAGAAGCCCTGTACCCCTCCGGATTCGTTTCCGGAGTATCCATGTACCGCTCCCCGTACATTACCTCGTAGTACTTCCAGTCGGTGACCGGCCCGCCGCACACACCCGCCTTGAACGCTTCAGGATGCCGGAGCATCATCGAAATCGTCATGAATCCCCCATAGCTCCAGCCATTCACCCCAATACGGCTGGGATCGACAAAATCCAGGGTTACCAGGTATTCCACGCCGCTCATCTGGTCTTCGACCTCCGCAGCACCCAAGTTCCGGAAGATGGCCTGCTCAAAACTCATTCCGCGGTTATCCGTTCCCCGGTTGTCGAGCGTGAAAACGACATACCCCTGCTGCGCCATGTAGTTCAGGAACAATCCGGCACCTGCCAGCCACGAGTCGGTCACAAGCTGTGAATGAGGTCCGCCATAGACATAGAGAAATACCGGGTACTTCTTTGAAGGATCGAAATCGATGGGTTTGATCATACGGCAATAGAGGTCGTCGCTGTGCCTGCCCCTGATCGTAAAGACCGTGGTCTCTCCCAGTTTGTATTCTTTCAGGGGATCGGAGTTATCCTGCAGTACCTGGACAATCCTGCCCTTGTTGTTGATCAGGTCGTATTCGTTGGCGATGTGTTCGCTCCAGCTGCTGTTGATATCGATCAGGTACTGCCCGCTTTTGTTCAGGATGGCGCTGTGAGTCCCTTTCAGCTTGGAATATTTCCGCGTCACATCGGATGTGAGATCTTTCGAGTAAATGTGCTGCTGAACAGGGCTCAGCTCATTGGATAGATAGAATACCTTTTCATCGGAGGGATCGGTTCCGAGGAACTCCGAAACGTTCCAGCTTCCGTCGGTGATCTGACGGATCAGGATCCCGTCGGTCGAATACAGGTAAAGATGGCTGTAACCATCGCGTTCGCTGAACCAGATGAACCGGTCGGGTCTGGAGTTGAGGAAATAAAGGGGATGCTCGGGTTCGACATACTCCTTGTCGGTCTCCTCGAGCAGAGTCTGGATAAAAGCACCGGTTTGGGCATCGTACTGGTTCAGCTTGAGATGGTTCTGATCGCGGTTCAGCAGGGCGATGTAAACCGATTGTTCATCGGGGCTCCAGGTCACGCAGGTCAGGTACTGTTCCTTTGGATCGCCCGTCTTCATAAAAACAGTTTCCTTTGTCCGCGGATCGAACACCCCCACTGTCACCTGGTGGCTGGTCATGCCGGCCATGGGATACTTGATGTTTTTCAGTTCCGCCGGACGCGACGCGATGTTAACCAGCGGGTAGTCGGTCACCATCGTCTCGTCCATCCGGTAAAAGGCAAGGTAATTTCCCTTTGGGGACCAGAAGGTGCCTTGGTTGATGCCAAATTCATTGCGGTGGACCGCCTGACCGTTGATGATCCCTTTATCGTGATCATTTGTGACTTTAATCTGCTGATTATCAATAGCTATATACAAATTATTCTCCAGGGTATACGCTACTGACAGCGTGTTCTGATCCATGTCAATATTTGCTGCTTTATCAGGATAAGCGTTTACCTTGACCAGGGATCCTGTATCGGGCTCAAAAGTAAAGATCCTTTGCTGGAGGGAGAACATGAATTTGTCGGATGACAGCCAGGTGACCGAAGGAAACTGTTTCAGCGTGTCGGAGTCCAGGTTTTTTAGCAGGGAATTGAGTTTGGCGAGGGTCAGGATCGTTTCACGGCTCTCGGAACTGACATGCCCGGACAGCAGGCTGTTGTTGTCAATATAGGTGAAATAATCGCTGGTCCCTTTCCACTGCAAATTTCGCAGGGTTTTTGGGAAAAGGGCTCTGTTCATGCCGCTGGCGTCCTCAACGGTGAGGAGTTTGGTCTGGCCAAAGGCAACGAATTGCAAAAAAAGGATCAGCGTAAGGATCTTAAATTTTCTCATGAAGTAAGTGGGGTTATTTCGTTCAGATAAGAATTTTTACAAAAATAGGAAAAATTTGGTCTAAAAATCCGTAGATTTGATAATCCGGTTTTCGGGGATCATCAGAATAAAAGTGACAATCCAATAAGGGGATTATATTTTGCACGTGTGTTCCAGTACCTTAATTATCTTGCCTGCGAGATAAAAAGGAATATTGATCAATGTAAATGATTTTCCTGCTGGTGTGATGATTCGCTCCAGATTCATTTTACCGGTATAAATCCTTACAGCCCAGGAATGAGGTGCCTGGTCCATAAACAGATGAAGTGACTTTAACTTCCCACTGCTTCCGGATTTAACCTCCACGGGTATCAAAAGCCCCAGAAATGGTATGACAAAGTCAACTTCAGCCTGGGAATTTTTGACATCCCTCAACCAATAATTTAGTTTTCCAAGAACAGAACTCTCAGTGGAATACAATTCCTGGCCAGTAATATGTTCCGCAACTTTTCCCCTCCAGGTATTCTCGATGGAAATCTCACCCAATAATTCGCCCTGCAATCCTACCATATGGTTCAGCAGACCGGTATCGAGCAGTTGCAGTTTTGGTGTCCGGTGCTTTATATCCATGGGCAACCGCGCGTTGACTGCCGGGTAGACCAATTGAAGCAGCATCGCTTTTTCAAGCGTTCGGAAGGCATCCCCGGTTTCCCTTGACCTGTAATTGGAATTACCAAAGCTTTCGAATTTGATTCGTTTCCCAGCATAATGGAATGAAGACCGGATAATGTGCCGTATGACATGGATCATCGTAGTGTTGCGTCCATACTTTTCAACGTCGTCGAGATACGATGTGACCAAACTGTCATAGATCGGCCGCAGCTTGACAATGTCTCTGTTCTCGGTATAATTGGCCACCACCTCCGGCATACCACCAATGATGGTATATTGACGGAACAGTTCACTCAGCCTGCTGTGAGCATACTCCGGAACCGGCATTTGAGATACTATTTCCAACGATTTATCCTCACCGGTTGCTCTAAGATACTCCTCAAATGAACAGGGATGCATGGCAAGGTATTCAACTCTTCCTACAGGGAAGCTGATCTGGTTATCGATCAGCGACTCAAGCAGTGATCCGGCGGCAATCACGTAAAGTTCGGGATTATCCTCATAGAAGTAGCGAAGCAAACTGACCGCGCGAGGTGAGTTCTGTATTTCATCAATAAAAACCAGGGTCCTACCGGCATTTTTCCCTATCTGTTTCCTAAAAAAAAGCAGATCCAGCAAAGCCTGATATGGCAGATCATTTTCAAAAAGTGCCCTATCCTCCTGCCTGTCAAGATTCAAATAAGCATATTGTTCAAAACTCCCGGAAAACATTTTCACAATAGAGGTCTTTCCGACCTGTCGTGCCCCTCTTAAAACAAGGGGTTTTCGGTTTTTCTTACCTTTCCAATTTTCAAGAGATTCAATAAGGGTCCGTTCAAACATATACTTTTATAATGATTCAGGGGATAAAATTAATCTTTTATGTAATATTTCCAATCATATTTTAATATTTTTTTGTATTGATTCCAGGGTAAAAAGAGATCTCACCTGCGAAATTCCAAAATATATCATTATTCTGTTCTTAAATGACAAGAAATGCCGTATATTTACTCTTGTACTATATTTTCATCGTTTATCCCGAATTTATCATGTACTATGCTCATCCGGTTTTGACGTTCTTCTTGATTACATTGACATTCCCAACCTTCTCCCAGGAATGGGCGCTCCGGAATCCTTTAGCCACGAATGCCAATCTTGAAGATTGTTACCTGATCAGTCCCGACACAGGATTTGCTAAAGGGATGACATCCCCTGGCGCGGGATATCATCTCTTTTTACATCACCTACCCCGGCACTCCGCCAGCACCTTGCTCACCGACGCCACGTCGTTCATCACATAATAATGCAGGTGCGTCTGTCCATTATTTATAAGATCTTCCGATTGCCGGATTCCCCATTCGATGCCGATGCTCTTGGCATCGTCGGGATGGGCCATCACCTTGTCCACCAGCTCATCCGGAAAGTTCACATAGAACTTGCGGGGGATGGAGTTCAGCTGGGCCGCATTGTTCAGGATCTTCAGGCCGGGAATGACGGGCACCCGGATGCCCTCTTTTTCGCATAATTCGAGAAAGCGGTAAAAATGGATATTGTCGAAGAACATCTGCGTAACGATGTAATCCGCCCCGGCATCCACCTTTTGCTTCAGATACCGGATGTCGGTCCTGAGGTTGGGCGCTTCGAAATGCTTTTCGGGATAGCCGGCCACACCAATGCAAAAATCAATCTGATGAGAGTTCAGGATATCCTCGAGGTATTTCCCCCGCTTCAGGTCGCTGATCTGCCGCACCAGGTCGGCGGCAAAAGCGTTGGAGGAGTCTCCGTTTCGCTGGTTCTGCAGATAATTGGTTTCATCCCCGCGCAGTGCAAACACGTTCTGAATGCCCAGAAAATTAAGCTCGATCAGGGCATCTTCCGTTTCTTCACGGGTAAATCCCCGGCACAACAGGTGGGCCACCGTATCGATGTTATACCGGTTCTGGATGACTCCCGATATCCCGATGGTACCCGGCCGCTTGCGCCGGATCCGCCTGCGGATCGCACCGTCGCTCAGCTCCTCATAGGATGCTTCTGCCGAATGGCCGGTCACATCGATAAAGGGTGGTCGGAAAGGCTGCAGTTCCTCCACGATGTCGGTGATATTCTTGAGACTTTTTCCCCGCGCCGGAGGAATGATCTCAAAACTGAACATGACCTGTCCGGTCTTTTTGAGGTGGTCGGTGACCTTCATAGGGCTCAGTAATTTAGGTTTTGGTTCAATAATTTTTCTGCAGCTTGAAAATCGATATTTTTTCTGAGAGCATAATCCTTCACCTGGTCTCTGCCGATCCTTCCCAGGTTGAAATACCGCGCAAAGGGATGGGCAAAGTAATAGCCGCACACCGAAGCGGCCGGAACCATCATGTAGCTTTCAGTCAGGGTAATGCCCGCGATTTCTTCAGCATGTAGAAGATCGAACAATATCCGCTTCTCCGAATGTTCCGGACAGGCAGGATATCCCGGGGCGGGCCGGATTCCTGTGTACTGATCATTCAGCAGGGCAGGCAGGTCAAGGTCCTCATCCGCCGCGTATCCCCAGAACTCTTTCCTCACCCGCCGGTGCAGCAGCTCGGCAAATGCCTCCGCCAGCCTGTCGGCCAGGATCTTGAGCATGATGCTCTTGTAATCGTCGTGCTGGCGTTCGTACAGCGCGAGACCTTTTTCAATGTTCAATCCGGCCGTTACGGCAAAGCCTCCGATATAATCCATACGCCCCGATTCAACCGGTGCAATGATGTCGGCCAGGCAGAGGTTCGGTGATTCATCCTCCTTCAGTTGCTGGTTCCTGAGAAAATGGAAGGTGGCAAGGATCTTTTTCCGGGTTTCGTCCCGGTACACCAGCACATCATCTCCCGAGGAACTGGCCGGATACAGTCCAATGACACCGCTGGCCCGAAGCAACTCTTCGTGGGTGATCTCATCCAAAAGTTTCCGGGCATCATGGTACAACTTTTTCGCTTCGTCTCCTTTTACCGGATCATTAAAAATAGCCGGGTACTTTCCCCGAAGCTTCCAGGCATGGAAAAAGAATGTCCAATCAATGTAATGCTTTATCTCCTCCGGAGAATAATTTGGAAATGATAAATTACCAAGTGTCTTAGGGCGATGGATGGATACATTTGGCCAGTCGGGGTGCAGTTTATTGTTACGGGCTTCTTCCAGGCTGACATAGCGGGCTTCGGATTGAATGCTACCGTACTTACTTTTTAAGCCTTCGTAACGAGTTTGGATATCCTGGAGAAAGGCTGGTTTGATATCAGAAGAGAGCAGGCTGGAGGCCACGCCCACACTTTTTGAAGCGTCCCTGACATGGATGACCGGTCCGGAGAATACGGGGGCAATTTTAACCGCCGTGTGCATCTCAGAGGTGGTGGCGCCGCCAATGAGCAAGGGGATCGTAAAGCCCTGCCGTTCCATTTCGGACGCCACATGGATCATCTCTTCAAGGGATGGGGTGATCAGCCCGCTTAATCCAATGATATCCGCCTGTTGTTCCTTTGCCTCCTGCAGGATACGTTCGCAGGGCACCATCACGCCCAGGTCGGCGATCTCGTAGTTGTTGCAGGCCATCACAATCCCAACGATGTTCTTCCCAATGTCGTGGACATCTCCCTTCACGGTAGCAAGGATAATCTTACCTGGAGATGTCTTTTTGCCCGTTGCCTGCTTTTCCCTCTCCAGATAGGGAGTCAGCACGCCCACCGCTTTTTTCATCACGCGGGCGCTTCTGACCACCTGGGGCAGGAACATCTTCCCCGATCCAAACAGTTCGCCTACCCTGTTCATCCCTTCCATCAACGGTCCCTCGATGATGTCCAGAGCGCGGGGAAAAGATGACCGGGCCTCTTCCACATCCTGTTCAATAAATTCCACAATGCCTTTGACCAGGGCATGGATAAGCCGTTCGGATACGGTGCCTTTCCGCCATTCATCGATGACAACTTCTGTCCTGCCGCTGTCTTTGATCGTCTCTGCATAATGAAGCAACCGTTCGGTCGCATCCTTTCTCCGGTTGAAGATCAGATCTTCCACCAGCCCTAAAAGTATGGCAGGAATTTCATCGTACACCTGGAGCATACCCGCATTCACAATGCCCATATCCAGCCCTGCCCTGATCGCATGGTAAAGGAATGCGGAATGCATCGCCTCCCTTACCGTTTCATTTCCCCTGAAGGCGAAGGAAAGGTTGCTGATCCCTCCGCTGGTTTTAGCATAAGGCAAATTCTCCTTGATCCACCTGATGGCACGGATAAAATCGACGGCATAATTGTTATGTTCCTCAATGCCTGTTCCGATGGTCAATATATTGGGATCGAAAATGATATCCTCCGGAGGAAAACCGGCGTTCTGAGTCAGAAGCTTATACGCCCGTTTGCAGATCGCTGTTTTCCGTTCGAGGTTCATCGCCTGTCCCTCTTCGTCGAATGCCATTACGATTGTGGCAGCACCATAGTCCCGTATTCTCCGGGCCCGCCCGCAGAAAAGTTCCTCCCCATCCTTCAGGCTGATGGAATTGACGATGCCTTTACCCTGCAGGCATTTTAAACCGGCTTCAATGACCGTCCATTTTGAAGAGTCGATCATCACGGGCACGCGTGCAATATCCGGGTCGGAGGCCATCATGTTCAGGAAGGCGGTCATCTCCTTTTCGGCATCCAGCAGGGCGTCGTCCAGGTTCACGTCGATCACCTGCGCGCCGTTTTCCACTTGGTGGCGTGCTATGGAAAGGGCCTCCTCGTATTTCTTTTGGCGGATCAGCCGGGCGAATTTTACAGATCCGCTTACATTCGTCCTTTCGCCAATATTGATGAAGTTGCTCCCTTCGTAAATCAGGAGAGGTTCCAGGCCGCTCAGATGCAAGGAAGGCTGCCGCGGAGGCACTTTTCTTGTCTCATACCGTCCTGCCAGCTCAGAAAGCAGGGCGATATGCTCCGGTGTGGTACCGCAGCATCCGCCAATGATGTTGACAAACCGGCTGGATACGAAATCTTCCATAAAGCCCGACATCTGCTCAGGAGTTTCATCGTAGGCCCCTAACTGATTGGGCAATCCTGCATTGGGATAGGCGCTCACGTAAAAAGGAGCCAGTTGCGATAACGTTTCCAGATAAGGCCGCATCTCGCGGGCTCCCAGGGCACAGTTCAACCCGATGCTGAGCAGGTTGATATGCGACAAAGAGTACAGGAACGCTTCGATGGTCTGCCCCGACAGTGTACGGCCGCTAGTGTCGGTGATCGTGCCGGAAACCATAACGGGTAACCTTTTTCCCTTTTTACGGGCCACTTCCTGGATGGCCATCAGGGCTGCCTTGGCATTCAGTGTGTCAAAGACGGTTTCCACCAGCAGCACATCGACGCTGCCATCCAAAAGGCCTTCCACCTGTTCTGCATAGCTCTCCTTGAGGTCGTCAAAGCTAACGGCACGGAAGCCGGGGTTGTTCACATCGGGCGATAAAGAGGCTGTTTTGCTGGTAGGTCCGATCGCGCCAGCGACAAAACGGGGCTTCAGTGGATCCCGGGTCGTGTACAGTCTGGCCACCTCACTGGCCAGCCGGGCGGCAGCAAGGTTGATCGCATATACGCGTGATTCCATCTGGTAATCAGCCAGCGAAATGCGGGTGGCGTTGAACGTATTGGTCTCGATGATATCGGCGCCGGCATCCAGGTACTTGCCGTGGATCTTCGTAATGATATCCGGTCTGGAAAGGCTCAGCAGGTCATTGCATCCCTTCAGGGCGACCGGGTGATCCCCGAATAGGTCCCCGCGGAAATCGCCCTCCGTCAGCCTGTACCGCTGGATCATGGTACCCATGGCACCGTCCAGGACCAGGATCCGGTGATGGAGTTCGGCATGGATGTCGGGAATGGTCATAGTCACATGTTACAGGTTCTCAGGTCTTCAGGTTCTCAGGTCTTCAGGTTCTCAGGTCTCCTGGTCTCCTGGTCTTCAGGCAGCCGGTAGCCTTTAGCCAGTCACCGGTAGCCAGAAGAACAATTTAACAATTTGACAGTTTCGAAAAAGCTTTCAGCTTGCAGTCTGCAACTTTTAGCTTACTGCAATTTTTTGTACTTTTGCACCCGCAAATATATGTAATTTAAAATAATTTTAAATAAACCGAATATGGAAGAACTTGCTGTTGGAAAAGCGTTGAATTACAGGGTAAAAGATATCAGCCTGGCCGAATGGGGGCGCAGGGAAATGGAAATGGCCGAGAAAGAAATGCCGGGACTGATGACCATCCGGAAACGCTACACACAGGAAAAGCCGCTGAAAGGAGCCCGAATCACCGGTTCGTTACATATGACCATCCAGACTGCGGTATTGATTGAAACGCTGGTGGAACTGGGAGCTGATGTAAGATGGTCCAGTTGCAATATCTTCTCGACACAGGATCACGCAGCCGCAGCCATCGCTGCCAGGGGCATTCCGGTTTTTGCCTGGAAGGGTGAAACTCTGGAGGAATATTGGTGGTGTACCACACAGGCCCTGACCTTTCCCGGGGGAAAAGGCCCTCACCTGGTTGTAGATGATGGAGGCGATGCTACACTGATGATCCATAAGGGGTATGCCGTGGAAAACGATCCTGAATTATTGAAAAAGGAACCCTCCAACGAAGAAGAAGCCGCTATCCTGAGAACCCTGAAGGAGTGGTTCGTCGAGGACAAGACCAAATGGCACCGGACCGTTGTCGAATGGAGGGGCGTTTCGGAAGAGACAACCACCGGCGTGCACAGGCTGTATCAGATGAAAGAAGCCGGTACGCTACTGGCCCCTGCCATCAACGTCAACGACTCGGTGACGAAGTCGAAATTCGATAACCTGTATGGGTGCCGCGAATCGCTGGCTGACGGATTAAAAAGGGCTACCGGAGTGATGATCGCCGGCAAGGTCGTGGTGGTTCTCGGATATGGTGACGTAGGCAAAGGCTGCTCCAAATCCATGAGGGCGTACGGTGCACGGGTAGTGATCACGGAAGTAGATCCGATCTGCGCCCTGCAGGCTGCCATGGAAGGCTTCCAGGTTGCCAGGGTGGAAGATGTGCTGTCAGTAGGGAATATTTTCGTGACAGCCACCGGAAACCGCGATGTGATCACCATCGAACATATGGCACGGATGAAAGACGAAGCCATCGTTTGCAATATTGGCCATTTTGATAATGAGATCCAGGTGGATAAACTGAAATCATTCCCGGGCATCAAACATACGAACATCAAGCCCCAGGTGGACAGATTCACGTTCACGGATGGCCGTTCCATCTATCTGCTGGCTGAAGGCCGCCTTGTGAATTTAGGCTGTGCCACCGGACACCCTTCGTTTGTGATGAGTAACTCTTTCACCAACCAGGTGCTGGCACAAATCGACCTCTGGAAAAGCAACTATGCGATCGGGGTCTACCGTCTGCCGAAAAAACTGGATGAAGAAGTAGCCCGTCTGCACCTGGAGCAGCTGGGTGTAAAACTCACCCGGATGACGCAGGAACAGGCTGATTATATCGGCGTGCCGAAAGAAGGACCCTTCAAGCCGGATCATTACAGATACTGAAAATTCCAAATTCCAAATAAATTCCAAAACCCGACAATGTGCTGGAATTTGAAGCTTGAGATTTGCTTGGAATTTGGGATTGGGATTTTTCCCGTACGATATGAAACTGGTCTAGTTAAAGATCCTCAAATAAATCCCATCATAGTAAGTCTGGTACTGATACAGCGGGCAGGGTGACGGCCCCTCAAACGGGGATCCGTCCACCATCAGGTACCTTGACATGCAGCAGGAGTCAATGATGATGAAGCCGTTCTCTTCTACCACCAGCGCTGCACATTGTGTGATATTCCCCCCCAGGCAACATGCATAGGGATCATACGGACAGGTTCGCTCAAACGCGATAAACTGATCGGTGAAGGGCCGGTAAACGATCAACCCCCTGCTGGGTTGATTGGCACTCACATAGACATACCCACCTATTGGAATGTTATCCAGCGTATTAGGCTGGAGCGAAATGTTGATATAGGTATCCGGGAAGTCCTGACAGGGTTTTTCCTTATTGCAGGACAGACCCATAACAACGAATATAAACGCCGCGACAAATACGACCGGATCCTGTACTCTGTTCATGCTGCTTCTCCCTTGCTGCTTTGGAATTTTCTTAAGACCTCAAACGTGAAAAGGAATGATTTTCCTTCTTTTATTACGCCAAAGGTACTAATTTCGTCTGTTCAATCATTGAATGATGGTGCTGAAACAATGCCTTCGAATAAAAGCTGGAAAAATAATACCCCTGGTATTGGCTCTCCTCCTTTTTTCAGGCTGTCAGATAACCCAGTCATGGAGAATTCAAAGAATTAACAAAATCCCTGAAAAAAATGCCCTGAAGGAAGAGAAGCTCGTTGAGGAAGGTTTATTAGCCCAACAGAAACAATTCGATCAGGATTATCAGAATGCCCTGAAAAAGCACAAAAAGAAACAATCCGAGGCAACACTGGCTCAAATGAAATCTTTGAAAAAACGCTCAGCCTATGTTAACCGTCATCGAAAAAAATCATTGTGCGATCGTCTGTTCAATTCATCGTGCAGATAATCTTGTTCCGGGGAGCATTTTGAAATGAAATATCAGTTCCCTAAAATATCATCTCCTGTCTTGATTGCATGCCTTCTACTCGTTCTGGTGAAGCTCGGCCAGGTACCCGTTCTTACGGCCCAGGGCAATCTGCATTCCTATTTTAAGCGCTTGTCTTTTCAAAATTATCCGCCCGGCAAAAGCCTCTCCCAGAACTCGATCCATTGCATTTTAGAAGACGCGGAAGGATATATGTGGTTCGGTACCTGGGATGGATTAAATAAGTATGATGGATATGATTTTATGGTTTATACGGGCGATCAGACTGGTGGCCAGACAATTCAGGCTCTTCTGGAGGACGAAAACGGCCATTTATGGATCGGGACCGATGAAGGATTGACCAGGTTTGACCGAAAATCAGGGACCTTCAAAACTTTCCGTAATGACAAGGCAAATCCCTCCAGCCTGGTTCACAATAATGTAACGGACCTGCTTCAGGATAAGGATGGCAGGATCTGGATCGGAACCCGCCAGGGTCTGTGTTTTTTTGAAAGCTCATCAGAAACGTTCACCAGTTTTCTGAACCTTCCCCAGGACAATACACCCCTTCGAAGCAATGATATCCAGGACATGAAATATGATGGTACCCGTTTGTTGTGGATGGGAACCAGAATGGGCCTCATCCGTTTCGATACAAAGACATACGGCGTTACGCGGTATTACCATCTTCCCGGAGACCTCAACACCATCCCCCACAACATGGTCAGGGAAATCCTTATCGGGGAATCCGGATTCCTATGGGTGGGAACCCTTGACGGGCTCTGCCTGATCGATATGCGTCAGGATACCCTCTATCACTTCCATCACATCCCCGGGAATCCGTCAAGCCTGTCCGACAGCCGGATCTCGTCCCTGTTAACCGATGATGATGGGGTACTCTGGATTGGGACAGAGAATGGGCTGAACCGGCGGAATCCCGTCAACGGCACCTTCACCCGGTTCTTCAACCAGTCATTCAATCCCAACAGTCCAAGCAATGACCGCATCCTCAGTCTTTATGAAGACAGGAAAGGGACATTGTGGATAGGAACGTTCAACGGAATCAACAAAATCGACCGGTTTACGAACAAATTCCGGCATTACAGGCAAAATCCCGATGTATCCAATTCGCTGAACAGCAACTATGTGATCTCGATCGTCGAGGATCCATCCCAAAAAGTCTGGATGGCAACAGATAACGGACTGAATATCCTCGACAGGACGACCGGACAGTTCAGCTATAAGCAACATCAGCCCGGAAATGTCAACAGCCTTTCCAGCAACAGTCTCAGGGTGATCTGCCGGGATAAGAAGGGTAACTTCTGGATAGGTACCCAAACCAATGGTCTGGACAAATATGATCCCTTCAGAGACAGATTCACTCATTACGGGTCAGATCCAGGGGATGCGAACTGTTTAAGCAGCAATGAGATTCTCTGCATTGCAGAGGACAGATCTGGTTATTTATGGATAGGAACTGCTGGCGGAGGACTGAACAGGTTTGATCCGGTACAGAAAAAATGGAAGGTGTATAGGATGGATCCGGCGTTACCGGGATCCATTAGCAATAACCAGGTATGGTCAATTTATGAGGACCATGAGGGAGATCTCTGGATCGGTACCGGGAACGGATTGAACCGGTATGACTGCGACCGGGGAACCTTTGATCATTACCTGCACGATCAGAACGACACCTCCACCATAGGTGCACAACAGATCCTATCTGTTCTGGAAGATGAGCAGGGTATACTCTGGATAGGAACGAAAGGCGGAGGACTGAACAGCTTGGATCTACAAACGGGGATATTTAAAAGGTACGATACCCGTCATGGGCTCCCCAGCAGGGTGGTCTATGGCTGCCTGGAAGATGATGAAGGGAACCTGTGGATCAGTACGAACTGGGGGTTATCAAAATTTGACATAAAAAACGGTTTGTTCATAAACTTTGATGTGAACGATGGGTTGCAGAGCAACGAGTTCAACATTGGTGCCCTCTGGAAAAACCCTAAGGGAGAGTTATACTTTGGCGGGATGAATGGAGTCAACATATTTCATCCCTCGGATATCCAATTGAATCCCATCCCTCCAAAGACTGTCATCACCTCCTTCGCCATTTTTGACAGGCTGTTTCCTTTTGAACTTCACGATGGGGATACTGTGCGACTTAGTTCCAGGGAGAATTTCTTCACCATAACCTTTTCAGCGCTGGATTTCACCAATCCGTCCAAAAACAGGTACCGGTACAGGCTGCAGAATTATGATCACATCTGGACCACGGTAACCGCGGAAAACCGGCAAGCATCCTACACAAAGGTAAAACCGGGAAATTACCTGTTCACCGTCAGGGGATCCAACAACAATGGCATCTGGGATGAGCAAGGTACCTCCATAACGATCCTTATCAAGCCATTGTGGCATCAGTCCTGGTTTTTCAGAATTCCATTTGCCGTACTTTTCATCACGGGGATCTGGTATCTGCTAAACCGCAGGATAAAAATGCTACGCAGGAAGCATGAGGTGGAAAAAAAGATGCTGGATATGGAAAAGCAGCTTTATGACATAGAATTGCAGGCATTGCGGCTGCAAATGAACCCGCATTTCATCTTCAACACGCTAAGCTCCATCCAGGGTTTCATACTGGAGAATGAAACAGACCGCGCCGTTGATTATCTTGGAAAGTTTTCCCAGCTGATGCGTTCCATACTGGTCCATTCCCGTGAATCATCCATTCCTGTTGAGGATGAACTGAAAGCACTTCGCCACTATATGGATCTTGAGAAGTTAAGATACAACGATAAATTTGATTACAGCATCGCAATTGATCCGGAATTTGATGCGGAATTAATCGAAATACCCACGATGATCATACAACCCTACATCGAGAACGCCATTATTCACGGTCTGGTCCATAAAGCCGGCCAGGGTTTCGTTCAGGTTAAGATATCCCTTGAAGACGATCACATTCTATGGGTGATCGAAGACAATGGAATTGGAAGGCAGCGCTCCATGGAAATCCGAAAGGAATCAGGGTTGCACCATTTATCCAGAGGCATGCTCATCACCAGGGAACGCCTGGAGTTGCTGAATAAAATGCACCAGGAAAATTTTTCGGTACGGGTGATCGACCTGACGGACGGCGAAGGGAAAGCAGCAGGAACAAGGGTTGAGGTGCGGATATCGGGGAAGGAAAGGGAATGACCATAAATCACGCGAGGCCCGCAGGGCTGAGCAAATTACCAAGAATGACCATCATATGCTTCGTGCTGTCATTGTCGAAGATGAAAAAAAATCACAGGACGCATTAATGGCGATGCTGCGGCGTTACTGCGAACAGGTTGACGTCATTGGCGTTGCTGATGGGGTTGAAAGCGGGCTTAAAATGATCACGAAGCTGCAGCCTGATGTGCTGTTTCTGGATATC
This sequence comes from Bacteroidales bacterium, assembly GCA_035342335.1. Lineage (NCBI taxonomy): Bacteria > Pseudomonadati > Bacteroidota > Bacteroidia > Bacteroidales > Bacteroidales bacterium. The sequence goes on along the minus strand of DAOQWY010000020.1, from coordinate 44,725 downwards.
CAGATGCCCGACGGCAGCGGTTTTAAGCTACTGGAACTTCTTGGAGAACATCCCTTCCAGATTATTTTCATAACTGCCTTCGACCAGTATGCCATCAGGGCAATTCGCTACAGTGCGCTGGATTATCTTCTGAAACCGATCATTCCGGAGGAACTTGTCAAAGCGGTGGAAAAAGCCGAGGCGAACAAAATGTCCCGTCAGGTGAATGAAAATGTCCGTGCCTTGCTGGAAAACATGAAAAATGCACCGGATCAACCGGAAACGATCGTCTTATCCACCACTGAAAAATTACACGTTGTCAAGATCGAAACGATCATTCGTTGCGAATCGGATAATTACTACACCCGTTTCTTTTTCACCAACGGTAAAACCCTGCTCGTATCCAAAACGCTGAAGGAATTTGAGGAGTTACTGAAAGACCATCATTTCATTCGTCCCCATAAATCCCATCTGATCAATCTGAGGCATATCAGAAGCTTTTACAGGCAGGAAAGCGGACAGATCCTGATGACCGATGGAAGCCCTGTACCGGTTTCCCGGCGAAAAAGGGAGTTCGTCATAAGGATGATCAGCCATTTATGAGACCGTAAACTTACCGAACTTCGCCGTAAACTGTTTTTTCATTTCCGGTTCAGCAAAAACCCCTATATTTACCCCATTAATTTTATCCCCTACTAAAACCGTTTCCACCATGGAAGATTGGATCTATATTTTGCTTGGTATCGTTTGGATTGTCTATGCCGCATACCGCAGCAGCCAGAAGCAGAAAAAAAGGACAGCGGATTCCCCGCGACAATCCTCCCCACCGCAACGGATGGGTGATCAGAGACCACCGACCCTGGAAACTGTGTTTCAGGAGATCCTTGGTGAAGGTACTTCCCTGGAGACTGAATTTCCTGCGGAGGCTTATTCCTACGACGAAAGGACGATCCGGGAACTGGAACTGGAAAAACAACGATACGGCAAGCCGGAAATACCGCTTGAGACGATTCCAACTGAAGAAGGGATCAGTGCCTTCGGATATGACCGGGAAAAAGCAATCTTCCCTTTTGCACCGGATGAAGCCGTGGAACCAGAGGCTATTTCTCAGGAATTCATTCCCTTTGATCTAAGGAAAGCCATTCTCTATTCGGAGATTCTGAACAGACCCTATCGCTAAAAATTGGCCGGGCCGGACAAAAAATTTGGATGGAAAAATTATTTATTACTAACTTTACCAACTTTAAAGAATCGATAGTTTAGCTACAATTAAACTGCATGGTATGATGAGAAATTTACTGTTAAGTGTTGGGTTTTTCCTTGCTGCCAGCATGCTTGTATATTCCCAGTCAGGGACATTGAAAGGCCGGATCCTTGATAAAGATTCGAAAGAACCGATCCCGTTCTGTAACATTATCATAGAAGTTACGGGAGCCCAAAAAGGGGGTGCCACATCGGACTTTGACGGAAATTATACGATCAAACCCATCAATCCGGGAACATATGATGTCAAGGCCACCTATGTTGGCTACAAATCCAAGATGGTAACCGGTGTGATCATCAGGTCAGACAAGATCACCTTCCTCGATATTGAAATGGAATCGACAACGGTCACCCTGGAGACCTTTGAAGTGATTGATTATAAAGTTCCTTTGATCAGCAAGGACCAGACCTCATCAGGGGGTACGGTGACGGCAGAGGAAATCTCCAAGATGCCGAATAAATCCGCTGCTGCCGTGGCAACGACCGTTGGAGGTGTTTACTCAGCGGATGGCGAAGTTGGTAGTATCCGCGGACAGCGCTCTGAGAACACCATCTACTATATTGACGGCATACGTGTCACGGGATCCACCGCCCTGCCTGAATCAGCCATCGACCAGGTGTCCGTGGTACTCGGTGGCATACCAGCGCAGTACGGCGATGCTACCGGGGGTATCATTAATGTTACCACCAAAGGACCTTCCCGTAAATTCGGGATGGGCATTGAAGCCCAGACCTCGCAGTATCTTGATCCCTACGGGTACAACCGGGTTGGACTGAACCTGAACGGGCCCCTGATCAAAAGCAAAGATCCCAGCAAAAATGTTTCGCTCCTGGGCTACTTCATTGCAGGTGAGTTCATTTACAACAAAGATGGACGGCCATCGGCCACCGATCTGTATAAGGTGAACGATGAAGTACTGACTTCCCTCCAGGAAAGACCGCTCCGACCAACCGGAACAGGCTCGGGTACTTATTACAACACGGACTTCCTGCGCAAGACAGACCTGGAAAAAATCAACTCCTCCCTGAATTCTGCAAACTACCAGGTGAACGTTTCCGGTAAGATCGATGTGCGAACATCCCCCACCGTTGACCTTTCGTTCGGAGGCAACTACAGCATGTACGATTCCTATAATTACAATTTTTTCCACTCCCTGACCAATTACGACAACAACAGCCACTCTTACGGAAATACCTGGAGGGTGTTCGGGAAATTTACACAGCGGTTCCCTGCAGACAAAGAAAGCAGATCACTGATCAAAAATGTATTCTATACCATACAGGCCGACTACACAAAAACGATGGGCGTCACGGAAGATTCAGAGCACCGGGATGACCTGTTCAGCTACGGCTATATTGGTAAATTCACAACCTTCAAGACCAGGAATTATACGCCAACCCAGGAGTATGACCCTGTTGCAGGACTCTATGGTTATCTGATGGATAACTGGCAGGATACACTCTATTCTTTTGAACCCGGAACAGCCAATCCAATCCTGGCCAACTATACCAGCCAGTATTATGAAATGCATCCTTACATTCCAAACCGAAACGCTGTCATTCTGAGTGAGGGAGGTATACTCAACGGGAGAGGTCCTGAAAGCATTTACAGCCTGTGGGCCAATCCTGGCACCCTCCAGGCAGGTTATGGCAAAAGCGATACGGAACAAATCGGGATTGACCTGATGGCATCAGCAGATATCGGCAACCATGCCATCCAGTTTGGTTTACAGTACCAGCAGCGTGCATCCAGCGGATACAATGTAGCGCCAACACAATTCTGGTCAAAAATGGTACAGACCACGAACTGGCATATCCGCGAACTGGATCTGGCCAACCCGCAACCCGTATTTGTCGATGGCATCTTCCAGGATACGATCAACTACTACCGCAAGTATGATGCGAATTCACAATTCTTCTTCGACAAACAACTCAGGCAGGCCCTTGGACTACCGGTAGACGGACTGGATTGGATTGATGTGGAATCCTATGATGTCAATACCCACACATTATATTATTTCGATAAAGATGGCGTGAATCACCAGGCAGTGCTCGAGGATGGACTGAATATCAATATGTTCAGCCCTGAGGAGCTCCTCAATGAAGGTGACCAGATCGTCGGTTATTACGGTTATGATCCTTATGGTAATAAGCTGGATGAAAAACCCAGCTTTGAGGATTTTTTCACACAAAAAGATGATAACGGTAATTACACCCGTGCCATCGGTGCTTACGAACCCATCTATATGGCCGGTTACATACAGGATGTTTTTGCCTTCAGGGACTTGATCTTCAATGTCGGATTACGTGTCGACCGGTTTGATGCCAATCAGAAGGTCCTTAAAGACCAGTATGTACTTTATCCCGCCAAAACGGTCAAGGAGGTCAATGACCTTGGCAGTCATCCTTCCAACATGGGTCAGGATTATGTCGTTTACGTGGATAATGTAAACAATCCCACCTCAATAATGGGTTACCGCAACGAAGGCGTCTGGTACAATGAAAAAGGTGTTGAAGTGGTCAATCCTGAAACTGAACTGGATGCGGGCAACGGCATTTCACCTTACCTGGTGGATCCCAATAACCGGACCATACAGGCTGAAGCATTTGAAGATTATGATCCTGTCCTGAATTTCATGCCCAGGATCGCTTTCTCCTTTCCGATATCCGATGAAGCATTGTTCTATGCCCATTACGATATTTTAACGCAGCGGCCCACCAGCAACTTCTTTTCAACCCCCACAGATTATTATTACTGGGAGATCAGAGGAAATCCTACCATTAACAACCCCAACCTGCGTCCCGAAAAGACCATTGACTATGAGCTTGGTTTCCAGCAGAAACTGGGTCCGACCTCTTCCCTGAACATCTCAGCGTTCTACAGGGAGGTCAGGGATAAGATCCAGAGTTACCGTTTTACAGGAGCTTACCCCACAACCTATTATTCGTACAATAACATTGACTTTGGGACTATCAAAGGTCTGACGTTAACCTATGACCTGCGTCGCACAAACAATGCGAGGGTACGCGCCAGTTACACCCTTCAATTTGCCGATGGCACCGGGTCTAATCCTGAAACTGCCCAGGCCTTCATCCGTTCCGGCCAGCCAAACCTCCGTACCCTCAATCCGCTCGATATCGATCAGCGTCACCGTATCAATATTTCATTCGACTATCGCTGGGGAGAGGGGGTAGAATATAATGGCCCTGTCACACGCAAACAGGCGAAGGACTCCGACAATGTGAGAAACATCAAATGGCTGGAAAATACAGGTATCAATATAACCCTGTTCGGTGGCTCCGGAACACCCTACACAAGGTCATCCGAGATCTATCCTGCCCTTATCCAGAATAACCTGGTCATCCAGGGCTCACTCAACGGATCCCGTCTGCCATGGAATTTCAGGATGGATGCCAGGGTTGACCGCGATATCCGAATCGGTGTGGGCAAGGGTGAAAATCACCGGAAAACATACATGAACGTTTATTTCCAGATATTGAATGTTTTGAATGCCAAAAACATTCTTAACGTCTATCCTGCTACCGGCAACCCGGATGATGATGGTTACCTGGCAGCCGATGAATGGCAAACACAGATCAATCAGCAACTGAACCCGGAATCCTACCGTGAACTTTATGAACTGGCACTCGACCAGCCAGGAAACTACAGCTCACCGAGAAAGATCCGGATCGGATTGATCTATAATTTCTAATGATGCAAAAGAAAATCAATAATTCGTACTGATATGAAAAATATATTCCGATATGGTTTAGTCGCACTGTCTGGTTTGTTCCTTCTGACCGAATACAGTTATGCGGATAAAGTACCGGTTCCGGAGGGTTCAGGAAAAACAGCCCAGTTAAAATCGACAGCAGCAGGATGCCTACCGGGAGCAGGATTTAAATATTTGGATATCAATAATGTCCGCACCAGGATCAATACCGGGGGCGACATGTGGTGGAACTTTGAAGATGCAGATTACGAGATTCCGAAAAAATCAGGAAAAATGTCCATGTTTTCTGCCTCGTTATGGATTGGCGGTATTGACGTGAACGACCAGCTCAAACTGGCTGCCATCCGGTACCGTCAGGGACCTGATTTTGGAGGGGGCAACGACTATTGGCCCGGCCCTCTGACCATTGACGGAACCGCTTCCGTCACAGAAGATATCTGCTCGCAATGGGATAGATTGTTCCCCATAACCCGGGCTGAGATCGACCAGTACCTTGCCTGGTGGGACGCTAAAAGCGAGTTCCCTGACTATGCCATCCCGACAGCGATGATTGAATGGCCGGCACATGGTGACGTTTCCAAAAATCAGAGCTATTACCTGGCTCCCTTCTATGATCGCGATGGTGACGGCAACTATGACCCCTATCAGGGTGACTACCCCTATTATGATGTCGGCAATGTTCTTTGCAAAAGCGATGTGCCACCCATGGAAGGCATCGGTATCCTGGCCGACCAGGTGATCAAGGGAGACCAGACACTCTGGTGGGTATTCAATGACAAAGGGAATATCCATACGGAAACCGAGGGGGATCCCATTGGAATGGAAATACGCGGTCAGGCATTTGGTTTCACAACCAATGATGAGATCAATAATATGACCTTTTACAGCTATGAGATCATCAACCGGTCCACGTTCGTTCTGCGCGACACGTATTTCAGCCAGTGGGTTGACACCGACCTTGGCTATGCACAGGATGATTATGTGGGGTGCGATGTCGGCCGGGGACTTGGATATTGCTATAACGGCCCTGCAGTGGACGGCTCAGGTCAGGCATGGGCTTACGGCAGCCAGCCACCCGCCATCGGCGTCGACTTTTTCCAGGGACCTTATATGGACCCCGATGGGAAAGACAATCCAGCCTTCGAGGGAAATTGTTCACTGGTGACCAGCCCGGATACTCTTGACCAGATGGCCATCAATGGCGTGAACTTCGGCGACGGGATCGTTGATAACGAACGCTTCGGCATGCGCCGGTTTGTCTACCATAATAATTCGGGTGTCCCCGAGTATATGACCGACCCGGATTATGCCCCGCAATACTATAACTTCCTCAGGGGAATATGGAAAGATGGTACAAAAATGATGTATGGAGGAAATGCGCACGTGTCGTCGGGTGCTTATGGCCCTGAATGTGACTTTATGTTCCCGGGTGATTCTGATCCCTGCTTCTGGGGCACGAAAGGCAATCCCCCCAATGGAGACATTTACTGGACAGAAGTTACCGCCGGAAATAATCCTCACGACAGGAGATTCATGCAATCAGCCGGGCCTTTCATTCTTGAACCGGGTGCCGTGAACTACATCACCGTTGGTATCCCATGGGCCAGAGCCACTTCAGGTGGTGCCTGGGCCTCAGTGGAACTGTTGCGTGTGACCGACGATAAATGCCAGGCGCTGTTTGATAACTGCTTTCAGGTGGTCAACGGACCCAATGCACCGGATCTGACCATCCGTGAACTCGACCAGACCCTGATCTTCTATTTCACCAACCGGAAGACCAATGATGCCGGCAACAATTTCAATGAAAGCTATGAAGAGATCGATCCGAACATCAAAAGCCCGGATGAGCTGACAGGCAGCAGACGCTACGATTCAACCTATAACTTCGAAGGTTACCAGGTATATCAGCTGGCAAACGCCAGTGTTTCGGTGGCAGACATCAAAAATCCCGACCTTGCCCGTCAGGTATATCAGTGTGACGTGAAAAACGGCGTCGGACAGCTTGTTAACTATTATTTTGACCAGGCCCTCGGTGGTAACGTCCCCGTGGAAGAGGTCAACGGTGCAGACGCCGGAATCAGTCACACCTTCGTCCTGACAGAAGATGCTTTCTCCGGTGAGCGCTTTGTAAACCACAAACAGTATTACTTCCTTGCCATTGCCTATGGCTTTAACCAATTCATGATCTATAGCCAGGATCCGGGAGCGCAGCAACAATACGTCATGGGACTGGATGGCCAGAAAGAACCCTACCTGGCTGGTCGTAAAAACATAAAAGTCTATACGGGAATTCCCCATAAAACCGTTGGGACAATCTCGGCACAGGCCGAGTTCGGACAAATCCCCCCGATCACCCGCCTATCAGGTCAGGGCAACGGAGGAAATATCCTTGAACTCACTCAGGAAAGCATTGACAAGATCCTGGCCCAGCCACCGCTGGATTGGGCCGACTCCACCGGTGGCAATATCAATGGCACACCGGATTATCCGATCAATTACGAGCCCGAATACGAAGCCAACGCAGGTCCGATCAAGGTTCGGATCATCGATCCGCTGAATGTCAAAACAGGTTCATACCGGGTTGAATTTGACTCCCTCTATACAATGAAGATCCGTAACATCACCAAGGACCCCAATACCAACGGTGACACCGCCTCCAAAATGATTGCAAAATGGCGGCTTATAGATGAACTGACCAACAAGACCTATGTATCCGACACGAACATTTCCTATAACAACGAACAGCTGTTTCTTGATCTTGGATTCTCCATCCTCATCTACCAGACCTTTTTACCCGGTACGTTCAGGATTGGGGTCGATGGAGACCAGAACGATGTTTACGCCGTGCTGGAACCCAGCAGTGGACTGCTGGGAAGTACGATGATTTTTGCCGACAGTTCAAGGAGATGGCTTACCGGTTTGCCGGATGATGATAATCCCTGGGCTCAAAACTGGATCCGTTCCGGCGAGTTTACTGACCCGGATAATCCTTCCTACAACGACTGGAACCTATACACGGGCACCAGCGGTACTCCCGAAGGAAGGGCATTTGACCCGGATGCCAGCTTTGAAACCGTTCTGAACGGTACCTGGGCACCGTACAGTTTATGTGCATCCAGTGTGCAAAACATAGCCGGACCGGCTTTCGGTGGCGGCAAGGTGGCTAACCAGTCGAAAATTACGTCAAGTATTTCCGACCTGGCCAGTGTGGATATTGTCGTTACTTCCGATAAATCGAAATGGACCCGGTGTCCGGTCATCGAAATGTGCCACGATCCCAAACTGGCAGAAGGCAGAGCAGCCCAGTTCGATGTACGCGCCGGCCGTTCTGTGGATAAAGACGGAAATCCCACTCCGGCAGGAGTAACGGAAGCCAGTGATGATCCCGATGATCCAAACTACATTAACGCAACCGGTATGGGGTGGTTTCCGGGCTATGCGATCAATGTAGAGACAGGCGAACGCTTGAACATGGCCTTCAGTGAGGATTCCTGGCTGGTGAAGGATAACGGGCGCGATATGCTCTGGAATCCCACCACCACCGTGTGGGACTATACGGATCCTTTGAACATCCGGCCCATTTTTGGAGGCAAACACTACGTTTATGTCTTCAGCCATGCCTATAACCGGTACAGTGAGGGCGGTGTTTATCTGCCCATCTTTGACATGCCAGCCTATGATGCCGGTAAAAGACTCAGGGAAGGTATCCAAACTGATTATCTCCAGGTTGGAAAAGCCATCTTTTACTCCTGTTGCATGTGGGTAGGCATTCCCATGGCCGTCCAGGGAGAAGATTGGTTCTCCAACGACGTCAAAATCAAACTGCGCATCAGCAGACCCTATTACAGGTATTTCTCCACACCGCTGTCGGATACCATCTATTATCCCGATTCGTCCTATTTTGTCCTGAGCGATGAACTGAAATTCAATAAATTTTACCCGGCTTACCGTTTCAGTACCGAAGGGCTTGAAACGGTCACTACGGATATCGAAAAAGCAAAGTCGGATATGGACCTTATCAACATTGTACCGAATCCTTACTATGGATATTCACCCTATGAAACGAACCAACTGGATAACCGTGTCAAAATCACCAACCTGCCACAACGGTGCACGGTATCCATTTACACCATGAGCGGCACACTGATCCGTCAATTTAACAAAGACGACTCCAAGACCTCGATCGACTGGAACCTGCAAAACTATGCGGGGATTCCGGTGGCAAGCGGTATTTACCTGATCCATGTGAAAGCAGACGGCATCGGCGAAAGAACGCTCAAATGGTTCGGCTCTCTGCGCCCGGTTGACTTGAACGCCTTCTGATCCCTTAACACTGGAAAATGAAATCAATAGACTATAACCTGTAAATCAATCAAAAATGAAACAGATGCTAAGATATATCCCCGTTGTTATCTTCACATGGTTGATGATTGCACCTGGTATGACGACATTGGGCGGAAACAAGGACAGGTCGGGGGAAGCAGGCGCTTCTGAATTGCTGATCAACCCGTGGGCCCGCAGTGCCGGATGGGGTGGTGTCAATACGGCCAATATCAAAGGGGTTGAAAGCATGTTCACCAATATCGCCGGTACTGCTTTTATTAACCGGACCGACATTACATTTGGCCATACGACCTGGTTAAAAGGATCGGATATCAATATCTACTCATTTGGATTGGTCCAAAAAATAGGTCAGTCAGGTGCACTGGGCATTGGCGTCATGTCAATGTCCTTTGGAGATATCCCCATCACGACGGTCAATCTGCCCGAGGGCGGCATCGGTACCTTCTCACCAAGCCTGTTGAATTTTGCATTGTCTTACTCCAGGATGTTTTCCAACAGCATCTATGGCGGATTGCAGTTAAAAGTAGTATCCGAGAGCATTTCCGACATTTCCGCCGTTGGTTTTGCGATCGATGCCGGCATTCAGTACGTTACGGGAGAAACAGATAACATCCATTTCGGGATCACACTCAGAAACTGGGGCCCCACCATGCGTTTCTCCGGTGACGGCCTTGCCATCCGGACCCTGTTACCCGGTCAGGAAAGCCAGTTTACCGTTGAACAACGTGCCGCTGCCTACCAGCTGCCATCACAATTGAACATCGGCGCAGCCTATGACATTAACTTTAAAGGCGACTACAGGCTGACATTCGCTGCCAACTTTGTTTCAAACGCATTTGCCAAGGACCAGATAACGGGTGGACTTGAATTTTCACTGAAAGACTACCTGGTGCTGCGAGGCGGATATACCTACGAAGACGGGATCACCGAAGACGCTGACCGTACAACGGTTTTTACAGGTCCGAGTGCCGGTTTTTCTGTCCAGATCCCTTTGAAAAAGGACTCGGATTCAAAATTCTACGTGGATTATTCATATACGGATACCGATCCGTTTGACGGTGTTCACAGGATCGGTGCCGGCATAAGCTTCTAATAAGCTTATCATTATTACAAGCAAAACTTCGGGACCTTATCACGGTTGTTTTTTTTACTGCAAAGAACAGCAACACGAAGAAATTACCGTAAGGTGAATTTTGCGTCAGGAGTTCTTGCGGAAATTCTAAAACATACACCTGGTATGCAGCCCCGATTTTTAATCTGATAAAAACTGCTGTTGTTATGAGATCGGTTAAATATTACACCCTGGAAGGACTTACAAAACTGAAAGAAGAACTGGATCACCTGGTCAGCGTCGAACGCCCTGCCATCTCCCGCCAGATTGCAGAAGCAAGGGATAAGGGTGACCTTTCGGAGAATGCCGAGTACGATGCTGCCAAGGATGCCCAGGGCATGCTCGAAATGAAAATATCCAAGTTACAGGAAGAAATCCGGAATGCACGGATCCTGGATGAATCAAAACTGGATCGTTCGAAAGTCCTGCTTCTGTCAACGGTGAAAATCAAGAATCTGAAAAATGACACCATCATGACCTATACACTGGTCCCGGAGAAAGAGGCGAATCTTAAAAAAAGTAAAATTTCCGTAAGCTCACCCATCGCAAGAGGATTACTGGGCAAATCCGTGGGCGAGATTGTCGAAATCGTTGTACCGGCAGGGACGCTACCATATCAGATCATCGAAATATCAAGATAATTCACTGCTTCATCAAAAACTTATCACCATGAGCACCCTCTTTTCACGAATCGCCAGCGGTGAGATTCCCAGCTATACGATCGCCGAGGATGAGCGGTTTTTTGCTTTCCTCGACATCAATCCACTGGCCAAGGGACATACACTCGTTGTCCCCAAAAAAGAAATTGATTATATCTTTAACATGGACGACCCCTGGTACAGGGATTTTTTCAGTTTTGCAAGGAACGTAGCTGTTGCCATAGAGAAGGTCGTTGATTGTAAGCGAATCGGTATTGCGGTCGTCGGGCTCGAGGTGCCTCACGCCCATATACACCTGGTGCCCCTGAACGACATCTATGATCTCGATTTCAAAAAACCCAAACTATCCTTCACTCCGGAGGAATTCACCGCCATCGCCCAGCAAATCAGCAATCAACTATCTGCAATCTGAAATCTTAAATCGTAAATCTCAATCGTAAATCGAATATCGTTCATCAGATATCAGATATCCTAGTAGGGCCGCTCCCTGATTCCTTCAATATAGTAAATGAAGGCCTTGTTGACGATCTTGTTCCCACCGGGTGTCGGATAATTGCCCGTGAAATACCAATCACCGGTGTGATCGGGGCAGGCCTGGTGAAGGTCTTCGATCGTTTGGTAAATGATCCGGACATCAGCATGAAGGTCAGGTGAGGTCAGAAGCGATGCAATTTTTTCGGAAATCTGATCTGCCGTAAAAGACCGGTAAATCTCCTTTACGGCATTAATGGTTTTTTCCCTGGGAAGTTTCTCCTGCTCCTTGGCTGTTTTGTAGACCTGATTGATCACGCTGGTCATATTTTTATCTCTCAGCAGCTGGATCGCAGCATTGAAGGCAATGAAATCGCTGATTCGGGCCATGTCGATGCCATAGCAATCGGGATACCGGATCTGTGGGGCCGAAGAGGCAACGATGATCTTCCGGGGACCCAGGCGGTCAAGGATGCGAATGATGCTCTGGCGCAGGGTTGTTCCCCTGACGATGGAATCATCCACTACGACAAGATTATCAAGCCCCCTTCGGACAGATCCATAGGTGATGTCATAGACGTGGGTGACCAGGTCATCACGGTGGGTGTCCCGGGTGATGAACGTGCGCAGTTTGATATCCTTGACAGCCACTTTTTCAACCCTTGGCTTAAGCATAAAAATCTCATCCAGTTTATCTTTTGTCAGGTTCTTCCCAAGTTGCAGGATCTGGTCCTTGATCTGGGAATCACAAAAAGTGGTCAGCTCCTCGATCAATCCCAAAAATGCATCGATGGCTGTATTGGGGATATACGAAAAAACCGTATTCTCCAGGTCGTAGTCGATTGCTTTCAGGATTGCCGGAGCCAGTGCCTTACCGAGCTTTTTCCTTTCCTGATAGATGTCCTGATCGGTACCCCTGGAAAAATAGATACGTTCAAAAGAGCAGGCCTTTTTCTTTATGGGATCAATGCAGGGAACTTCCCCAACGGATCCGTTGGCTTTGATGATCAGGGCGTGGCCAGGCTGAAGTTCCCTGACCTGCTCCGCCTGTACATCAAAGGCCGTCTGAATGGCCGGCCTTTCCGAAGTGGCGACCACCACTTCCTCATCCACGTAATAAAAGGCCGGTCTGATGCCTGCTGGATCTCGCACCACAAATGCATCCCCGTGACCGAGCATCCCCCCGATCACATATCCCCCATCCCAGTGACAGCAGGAATTGGCGAGTATTTTCCGCAAGTCCAGGTTCTCCGCAATTTTATCGGTGATTTCCTTTTTAAAATAGCCCTGTGCTTTGAATTTACGGTATAGGTCCTCATTGGCATCATCCAGAAAATGACCGATCTTTTCCAGGATGGTGACGGTATCGGATGTTTCAACTGGATATTGTCCATAGTCCACCAGTTTCTCAAAAAGCTCGTCCACATTGGTCAGGTTAAAATTACCGGCAAGGACGAGGTTGCGGGTTTTCCAGTTACTATAGCGCTGAACAGGGTGAACATTGAGTAATCCATGCCTGCCGAATGTGCCGTACCGTAGGTGACCCAGGTAGAGTTCACCCGCAAAGTTAAAATGATACTTCAGGTAGCTGACATCGAGCAGGCGCTCAGGAGAGAGTTCGTACAGGGACTCGATCTTATCGTATACCTCAGAAAAGATGGTTTGAAGGGCCGTCTCAGAGTCGCTTCGGCTGCGGTTGATATAGGAGTGCCCGGGTTCCAGGTTGAACTTCATGCAGGCAATGCCGGCCCCGTCCTGACCACGGTTGTGCTGTTTTTCCATGAGCAGGTGCAGTTTGTTGAAGCCGTAGAATGCTGTGCCATAGTTGGCGATATAGTATTCAAGAGGTTTGAGCAGCCTGATGAGCGCAATGCCGCATTCGTGTTTGATTGGTTCACTCATGGGGGGTGGGAAAAAGGACAGTACAAATGTAATAATAATAGCGAGCTTGAATCGATGAGCCATCGGCTCACGTAATCCTTTTTTTTACTTTTGTCAATGCTTCAACACTAAACGATCGATCATGCACATTTTCAAACTTTTCGCAACTGCATTCATCCTCATCACGGCATTAACCATCGGACTTTTAAGTGCCCAGACCGGCAAACCCGACTGGATCGGTGGATTCCCCGACGGATGCACCTCCGTTACCGTCGGTAAACTAGCCTCTTCGGACGGTTCGGTATATACATCGCACACCGACGACAGCCACCGCACCCGGTCCGAGATCTGGATGACCGCCGCCGGAGACCATCCGGCCGGAACCACGGTACCTATGTTCAAACGGATCGCCTGTGATACCACCGCCATGCCTTCCTATGCCAACGTAAAAATAGGCGAGATTCCCCAGGTACCGCACACCTTTGGTTATGTCAATTCGGCATACCCCTGCATGAACGAACACCAGCTGGGGATCGGGGAATCAACTTTTGGCGGCCGATCCAGCCTGCATTCCGACATTGGGCTGATTGACTGCCAGCGCCTCTGCCAGCTGATGGCCGAACGGTGCACAACGGCCAGGGAAGCCATCCGTGTGGCCGGTGAACTGACGGCGGAACATGGCTGGATCGATGAAGGCGAATGCCTGACCATTGCCGATAAGAACGAAGTGTGGCACCTGGAGATCGTCGGCCCCGGAAAGGGCAACAAGGGATCCATCTGGGTGGCGCAACGGGTTCCTGACGACCATGTGGGGGTGAATGCCAATGCCAGTACCATCAAGGAGATCGACCTGAATAATCCCGATTACTTCATGGCTTCTGAGAATATTTTCCAGATCGCCATCGACAGCGGATGGTGGGACCCCGGTAAAGAAGCCTTCCGTTTCTGTTACGCGTATGCACCTGAAAGCCGCACCTCATTCGGTTCCCGCCGGCGCGAATGGCGCGTGTTCGACTTGCTGGCTCCCTCGCTCAAACTGGATGCAAACGCTGAAAATTACCCCTTTTCCGTTAAACCCGATCATCCGGTGACCACACAGGACCTGGTGAATGTCTTTAAAGATTACTACGAAGGTACCCCCTATAATTTCATCAAGGATATCACGGTCACCGACGAAAATGGCAAAACGGTCATCTCGCCCCTGGCCAATCCTTTCATGCCCTATGACATGAACAAGGTGTTCAGGATCAACGGGGGCTGGGGCTGGATGGGCGAACGTACGATCGCACGGTGGTATACCATGTACGCCACGATCATCCAGTGCCGCAACTGGCTGCCCGATGCGATCGGAGGCGTTGCCTGGCTGGCCATGGACAATGTGGCCACTTCCATCTATATCCCGGTTTATTGCTGTGTTACGGACCTTCCCCAGCCCTATAAGACACCTGGCCGCACCAAAGGATTCACCCGCGAATCGGCCTGGTGGGCATTCAATCACCTTGGCACACTCGCAGCACAGCGCTGGGGCGATATGCGGCACGACGTGGATGCGGTCTGGAATCCATGGCAAAAGGAGCTCTTTGACAATCAATCTGCCATAGAACAAAAAGCCATAGCACTGTACAATCCGAAAAAACCTCAGGCTACGATCGAATTCCTGACAGGATATACGAATGAATGGGGATATAAAGTGGTGAACAGGGCATGGGAACTGGGCGATTTTCTATGGACAAAGTATGATGAGAAATTCTGAAATCCACGTATACAGCTGAAATGAAAATAAAGAAACTTATTCCAATCTTTTTGACAGTCATTGGGTCATTCATGGTCATTCAGAACAGCCAGGGGCAGAATGCTGTTTCCCCTGCTGTTGAGTCGCCGTCCGGCTTTTTCGGTTTTCAACCGGGCACCGACCGGGAGCTGTTCAATTATGAGAAGCTCATCGATTATCTCAAGGTGCTTGACTCCGGCAGCGACAGGTTGAAGCTGGTGGAGATCGGGCAATCGCCCATGGGAAGACAGATGTACATTGCCTTCCTCTCTTCGGCTGAAAATATCCGTGACCTTGAACGGCTCCGGGAGATCAACCGGCGACTGGCGCTGGATCCGGATATTCCTGCCGATGAACTGGAATCCATGATCCGTAACGGAAAAGTGTTCGTCCTGGCCACCCTGTCGATGCATTCCAACGAGGTGGCCCCGTCCCAGGCAGCTCCCCTGATCGCCTGGGATCTGGTCACCACGAACGACCCCCGGAAACTGGAATGGCTCGGCCGCGTCGTCTGGATGATGGTACCCACCCATAATCCGGATGGAATGGATATGATGGTGGAACATTATCTGAAATACAGCGGAACCATCCATGAGGGCAGCACCATGCCCGGAGTTTACCATAAGTATGTGGGGCACGACAATAACCGTGATTATATCACTCTCAGCCAGAACGATACCAGGGCCGTTTCCTCCATTTACTCACACGACTGGTTCCCACAGATAATGGTTGATAAACACCAGATGGGACCAACCGGAGTCCGGTATTTCGTTCCGCCACCTCATGATCCTATAGCAGAAAACATCGATGCGGGTATATGGAACTGGGTCGGTGTTTTTGGTTCCCATATGATCACCGATATGACCTCCGACGGGCTGAAAGGGATCGCACAGCGGTTCCTGTTCGATGACTACTGGCCGGGATCGGCCGAAACATGCAAATGGAAAAATGTTATCTCATTTCTGACCGAAGGGGCCGGCGTCCAGATTGCCTCACCGATCTATATCGAACCCGGTGAACTCAGGGTACATGGAAAAGGCTTGTCCGAATATAAAAAAAGTATCAACATGCCTGAATTATGGCCCGGAGGATGGTGGCGCCTGAGCGATCTGGTCAGTTACGAGATCTCTTCCTCTTACTCAATCCTGAAAACAGCTTCCAATTATGACAAAAGCATATTGAAATTCAGAAATGAACTGTGCCAAAGCGAAGTGAAAAGAGGGAAGACACAGGCACCATATTTCTATATCATCCCTCTGCAGCAGCATGATCAGGGGGAACTGGTCAGGCTGGTGAACCTGCTTAGGGAACATAACATATCCCTCTATCAGCTTGCCAGCGACCAGGAAGTACAGAACTCCCTCTACAGAAAGGGGGATGTTGTCATACCGCTGTCGCAGGCATTTCGCCCCTTCATCAAGGAGGTCATGGAACGCCAGTATTTCCCTGTGCGGCATTATACTCCGGATGGCGAGATCATAAGACCATACGATATCACCTCCTGGTCACTGCCCCTTCACCGGGGAATCCATGCAGTTGAAGTAAACTTCCCTCAGCAAGGTCTTTATGAAGCACTTGAACCTATTTCAGCTGATTTTGACCTGAAAGGACCGTCTCTTGTATCCTACGATAAAATCATCCTTCCTGTTGAACATAATGAAAGCTATGCCCTGGCGTTTTTAGCTAACAGCCTGGGTTTAAAAACAGACAGGCTGACAGAATCCGTCGTGGTGAACGAAACAACCTGTTCCCCAGGTGGTTTTGTAATAACGAAAGGAACCAAAATGGAACAGGTGCTGAAAGAAATCACCACCCAACCCGTCTACCTTACCGACTCAGTCAAGCTTCCCGTCAAATCCTTCCAAATTCCCCGCATTGCACTCGTGGAATCCTGGTTTCATGACATGGATGCAGGCTGGACCCGTTTCATTTTCGACCAGTCCCATATTCCTTATCAGGTGATCCGGCCGGGAGATTTCGAGAAGACAGATCTTGCCAAAGAGTACGATGTCATTGTGTTTCCCGGTGAGGATAAGTCGATCCTGATGACGGGAAAATACAAATCAGGCGATGAGTACATTCCGACCAATTATCCTCCTGAGTTCACAAAAGGAATGGGTGACAAAGGGATGGAAAAACTGATGACATTCCTCGACAATGGGGGGATCATCGTTTCCTGGGGAGAATCAACCGAACTATTTTCAGGGCCGCTCACCATAAAACGCAATGAAACCGAAAAAGAAGACTTTAAGTTGCCTTTCAGGGATATTTCGGCCACATTAAAAGAGCAAAAAGTATTTTGCCCGGGCTCCTTGCTGAAAGTGGATCTGGTAAGGGATCATCCCCTGACTGCCGGGGTGCCGTCTCAGATTGGCGTATTTTCACGCGGAACTCCGGTATTTGCTACACAGGTACCCATTTTTGACATGGACCGCCGTGTGATCGCTTCCTATGCAGAAAAGGATATCCTGATGAGCGGATACTGCGAGAATGAAGAAAAACTGGCCAATCAGGCAGTACTGATCTGGTTAAAAAAGGGAAAAGGACAGCTGGTGCTTTTTGGCTTCAATCCTCAGTTCAGGGCTTCGACACAGGCGACGTACAAACTGCTGTTCAACGCATTGCTACTTGACTCGCTGGATGATTAACTGGGCTGATCCAACCGCTCCGGTACGCATCGTAATGACCACCTGGTAACAGCCATCCTTCAGTGTACCAACGTCCACGGGCAGGTTCACAGGGGAACCTTCAACCCAATGGAATTGTCTGCCCTGCATGTCGTAGATCTCAATCCTTACAAGGTCTTCAGATGGGTCCAGATAAAAATGATCACAGGCCGGATTAGGATAAAGCCTTGTTTTGTGTTCTTCCGGATGCCTTGGACGGGATCCGAAGGGAAGCATCTCATACGAACCCATGTCGATACGGTCATCCCAGATTCTGGGGCTCCCTGACAGGTCGGTCGCGGGTAATTGCAACCCGCTCGTATCCGTTGTCCCCGCATCAATGCAGGGTGAGTCCCCCGAAAGTGAATACGGTAAGGATCCGTTCATGTCAAAGGATGGATAGAGATCCTCGTTATTTTCATAGGCACCATAAAATCCTCCGACACCACCGCTTCCTCCGAAATCGTCAGGGCCAAGCTGTACGTCGCAATAATAAAAATTGGCCTGCGAATAAGGTTCAAATAGGTATACCTGGTTCCCATAGCCACTTAAGGCAACATTCCCCCACAGGATGCAGTTAAATAGACTGGGGGTGACGGAGTCTTTGCAATAGAAACCCCCGCCGTAAATGGCGCTGTTATGGGCAATGGTGTTATTGACCCAGGTGGGGCTGGCATCGATGTTGGCGATCCCTCCGCCAAAGTACTCGGCTATGTTGTCATAGATCAGGTTGTTGCAGTTGGTTCGGGTGATCGTATCCATATGAAGGATGGCAACAGCGCCGCCGATGGCGCTGTAATTATTTGTGAATTCATTATTGCTGATGGTACCATCCCTGAAACGCATGGCAATGCCTCCGCCCGTTCCGGTTGAACTGTTCTCTTCGAAATGGTTGCCCCACACCCGTGGTGATGAATGATCAGAACAGATGGCTCCACCGTATCCCCAGGGATCCAGTGGTTGACCACATACGTTGGCATGGAAAAAACAATCCCGGATCACCACATCCGCATGGTCCAGAAAAATCGCCCCACCGTTGAAGGATGCAAAATTTCGTTCAAAATGACACCCTTCGATCCTGACTCTGTCAAAGCCAACGATACATACGGCTCCGCCATTCCCTTCAGGCTGCACTTCAGAGACTGCCTTTCCAAAGTTGAAACAGCAATGAACAAACAAAGATGAATCATTAAACGCGAAAGGATTGAGAAAGCGTACACCTCTCCATCCACCGTCAGGAACCGTATCATCCGAAAAACCTGTCGTATCACTTGCGGTGAAAAAGATGGGATTCAGGGCTGTCCCCTGAGCAAGAAGCGAACCTTCAATCCTAAGGGAATAGGATCCCTGAAAAATGATCTTTACGCCCGGCTGAATGACAAGTTGCAGGCTATTGGGAACAAGGATATCCCCGATCACAAGAACCGAGTCCACAGACCATGTTCCGGATACTTCACCCTGCACAATAACCGAACTGCCTGCCAGATCCATCCAGAAGAAGAGGAGTGCGGATCCGAAAAGGGAAATGATGATCCTACGCTTCATAAAATCTTATTAAATTATTGGATTAGAAATATTTACATTAAAGAAGCCATCCCAGATCCGATCCTGAAAAGCGTTCAGCTTCCTGGCAAAGGCAAATTGCACCCTGGCACGGTCAAGGTTGTGGCCTTCACGGCGGATGTGAAAATAGCGATCGCCCTGGATGTGGTCGGTCAGAAAACGCAGTCCGATGATGAATGTCATGTACAAAGGGGCCAGGGGCAGCCACGCTCTTTCTTCCGGGGTTATGAACTTCACGGCCTCTCCCAGATAACCCTTCAGAAATGCTTCCAGGATCCTCAAGTCCAGCCCGACGTGCGACAGGTCCCGCTCATCCTCCGCTGCCGTGTTGGAAAGGATCCGCAAGGCATCACCAACATCATAATGAACATAGCCCGGCATGACCGTATCCAGGTCAATCATGCAAATGGCCTTTCCCTCCCGGTCGAAAAGAATATTGTTCAGTTTCGTATCGTTATGGATCACACGCAACGGAAACCGTTGAAGGGCAATGGTCTCCCGGAAAGGAGCCAGAGCCTGATACCATTCCTCAACACGATCCCGTTCCGCCTGAACCGATAAGCAACGGCCAGCAGGGTCTTCACGGCAGGCTTTCCTGAACTGCTCCATCCTGTATTCCACATCGTGGAATCCGGGAAGGGTTTCGTGCAAATTTGCGTTCAGATCGGACAGCAGGTACTGAAAATTTCCAATCGCTTTCCCTGCTTCAGATGCCCGGCCTGGATCATCGGTATGATCAAGGGTTAAGCTATCAGGAATATAGACAAACAATCGCCAGCTATCCCCCTGATCATCCACATAATAAGGCTGGTGGCCTGATGTGGTGACCAGCTGCAGTGACGGGCTTCCTTTTTCAGCCAGATGGGTCGTCACCAGCCGGATGTTCTCCATCAGTGCAGGGATATTCCTGAAAACATCACTGCTGATCTTTTGAAGGATATAATCCGGTGCATCGGATTCAACGGTCTCCACCAGCCATGTTTGATGAATGTGGCCGGATCCGTAACGATGGTGTTCGTTAAACGTTCCTTTACAGGCGAATTGTTGAAAAACGGACGGTATATCCTTCCCGGTCACTCCCATAAGGATGCTGGATAAAGCCCCTGGCCGACCAGGTCCCTGATCGTATCAATGACTTTTTGTTTATCCTCAAAATAGGTCAGACCAAACCATATCGCATTGCTTTTCAATACCCTGGCTTTGATCAGGCGGCGCTGCAGCAGGTCGTTGATGACAGAGGGTAAGAGAAATTCGGCCTTTGGCAGCGAGGCATTCTCCTGCAGAAATTCCCTGAATCCCCGGTCAAGGAAGTCAAACAGGCTTGGGGTAAATCCCCACATATTCATCGAGACAATGGTGTTCTCATCGAGAGGATAATCCTGATCATTTTCCCTGTAAAGGATCCCCTTTTCGGCTTTCAGGATATGAAACCGTTCCTCGATCCCAATCAGGTAATCGTCCTGGTCAACCTGACACACCCCCCTTGTGACCGATCCGTAATCGGAGAGGGTGTTCCTGACCAGGTATCCCATCAGGCAATAATCTCCCTGATGGCCCTGATTTTTAAAAAACAGGACAGCATGTTGAAAGGATTCCAGGCCATAGAAGTCGTCGGCATTGATGGCGCAGAAGGGTGAATGGATATGGTGACGTGCCGTCCAGACGGCATGGCCGGTACCCCAGGGCTTTACACGCCCGGAAGGACATGTGTAACCGGCAGGAAGGTCCTCCAGTTCCTGAAAGATGTAGCTGACAGGGATTTTCTTCTCCAGCCGGTCAAAGATGACCTCCCTGAAATCCTTTTCTATGTCTTTTCTGATAATGAAGACGACACGTTCAAATCCAGACCTGAGGGCATCAAAAACGGAATAATCCAGGATCGTTTCCCCTGACGGTCCAATTCGGTCGATCTGTTTCAGAGTTCCGTAGCGGCTGCCTATCCCGGCTGCCATGATCAGAAGGGTAGGTTTCATGCGATTCATTCAATGGACTTCAAAAGTATGAAAAATACTCAGGGAGATTTATTTTGTTTCGTGTTTCTGTGAGGTAGTGCCATCCAAAATCCAGCATTACATACAACGAATGGTCTATATGATTTTCCGCCAGACCCTAAACAACACGTAACCGGACAGCACAGATACCAGCGTCAGGATAACAGCCGTAACGGGATTCGAATAGATCCAGTTTCCTGTGGCGAACAACAGGCTGAAAACAAAGATGCACCCCAGGAACATGGCCAGAATGCCGGCAGGTACATTCCATCTTGCGGGATCCGAAGGTTCGACAGGATCGTCATCGGCTGCTGCATCCCTCACGATCCTTTTCCATCCCGGCCCACCCGGCCTAACAAGCCGGTAAAAATTACGTAGCGTGCTTTTATCGACCCGAGGTGTTAGAAACGTTACTGCCAACCAGGAGAGGGAAGTGACCGCAACACCTGTCACCAGCTGCAACGAGGTGCTCAGCTCGGGTAATCCCGTAAGGGGGTGCAGAAACTGGAAATAAAGTGCCATTACGAATGAAACAATCATGGCAGTGATCTCACTGTAAGCATTGATCCTCCACCAGAACCACCTTAAGATAAAGATCAGGCCGGTACCGGCGCCGATCTGCAAAACAATGTTGAATGCCTGCAAGGCGTTGCTCAGCAGAAGGGCAAACAACAGAGCGGCTGCCGTGAGGAAAAGGGTCGAAATCCTGCCGACCAGCACCAGTTTCCGTTCACTGGCTTCGGGATTGACAAACCGTCTGTAGAAATCATGAACGATGTAGGAGGAACCCCAGTTCAGATGAGTGGATATGGTCGACATATAAGCCGCTATCAGGGAAGCGACAACCAATCCCAGAAATCCGGCGGGCAAAAGGCTGAGCATGGCAGGATAGGCAAAGTCGTGCTTGACAAACTGAGTCCCGGCATCTGGAAACCTGGCCTGGAGCGAAGCAAGGTCCGGAAAAACGATGAGTGATGCCAGAGCCACCAGAATCCAGGGCCAGGGACGCAGGGCATAGTGCATTACATTGAAAAGCAGCGTGGCCCTGACAGCACCCGATTCCGATCTGGCGGCCAGCATCCGCTGGGCAATATATCCCCCGCCTCCCGGCTCAGCACCAGGATACCACACGCTCCACCATTGAACTGCCAGCGGCAGGATCAGCAGGGTGACCAAGGCATCGCGGTCATTGAAATCCGGCAGCATGTTCAACCTGGGGATCACGGCAGGGTGGTGGATCATTTCGCTCAACCCTCCCACCTGAGGCAGATTGATCAAATAGATCGCTGCACCGATCGCCCCAATCAGGGCAATGGCAAACTGAAAAAAATCGGTCAGCAAGACCCCCCTGAGCCCACCCAGCGTACTGTAGATGGCGGTCAGCGACATGATGATGACCAGCGTTTTAACAGGCGACCAGCCCAGCATCACCGCCCCGATCTTGATCATGGCCAGCGACACCAGGGCCATGATCAGGATATTGAATAAAACACCAAGATAAAGCGCCCTGAACCCCCTGACAAAAGACGCCATTTTCCCGCTGTAGCGGATCTCATAAAATTCAAGGTCCGTCAGGATTTTGGATCGCCTCCACAACTTTGCATAAATAAAAACGGTTAGCATCCCGGTCAAAAGGAATGCCCACCAGGCCCAGTTCCCGGCCACTCCCCTCTGCCGTACCAGATCGGTCACCAGATTGGGAGTATCACAGGAAAATGTCGTCGCCACCATTGAGACACCCAGCAGCCACCAGGGCATGTTCCTTCCACTCAGAAAAAACTCGGTATAACTTTTACCCGACTTTTTGGACACAATCAATCCAATGATCAGTGAAAGAAGAAAAAAACCGATGATAATGATCCAGTCTGCTATCGATAAAATCATACTCCTCGCGTTATTCAATGATTACTTCGTCGCTGAAGATCCAGGCTTTTTCTCCTGCGCCTGGATGTCCGGCCGGACAAACACCCCTGTTTTCCGCAATGATCCTGATATACCTTGCAGGCACTTTGTCAAGGTGAACTGAAAAATCCCTGATGATGACCCCTTCAGCTTCAGGAGATACTGCATTCTTAACCGTAAATTGCTCCCACGATTGTCCATCAGCTGAAACAGCGATTTGAAGGTTGAGGGGTAAAAAGATCCAGCTCCGTTGCTGCTGCAGAAAACCTGTGCGCACATGCTCTATGGTGTCTGCGACCCCCATGTCGATCAAAACCTCAAGGTTGTCACCATGGAATCCCTGCCAGTAACCATCGTTGAACCTGTCAGAACCCCGGAGCCCATCGGTTAAAGTGGTGGATGCGAAACCCGGATACCTGTAATTCCAGCGGGTTTCATAACGAACTTGTTTACCTGTTGCCTTGTGAATGATGATCTTCTTTTCCGAAGGCCTTTCCATCAAGGAGTCTCCCTCATACATCACAGCCCGGATGAAGGCCGATGAATCCAGGGGTATGGGAGCGGCATAGCGTGACGAATTCTTCGATGGAAGGGAACCATCCGCTGTGTACCTGATCTCCGGATTGAACTGTTCACCCGTCAGTTTAACCAGGGTCTTTCCCGTTACGGAATCGAAGGAAGTATAGATATTAACAGCATAGGAACCTCTGCTGTAATGGACGTTCATCCGCTGAAAACGCAGAAACTGCATTTGAAGGCGTTCAAGGAAATCCTCCCAGTTCCTGTATTCCTTTGATGACCAGAGTACTTCTGAAAGGGCTGTCATTCGGGGTAAAGCCATATAGGTCGCATGCTCGGGACTGGAGATGAACTCCGTCCAGAGATTTCCCTGTCCGCCCAGCACAAACCCGGCTTGCTCAGGCGTCAGATCGGGTGGTGTTGGCTCAAAGGAGTAAACTTTTTTCAGGGAAATAAATCCTCCGATGGAAACCGGTTGAAAATCCGGATCGCCTTGATAGTAATCAAAATAGCAGTGTGAAACGGGGCACATGATCACCTCGTGCCCCTGTGAAGCTGCCGTCACACCCCCTTCAAAGCCCCGCCACGACATCACGGTCGCCTCCGGTGCCAATCCGCCTTCCAGTATCTCATCCCAGCCCACCAGTTTCCTTCCGTGAGCATTCAGGAACTTCTCAACCCTTCTGACAAAATAACTTTGCAGTTCCCGTTCATCCTTCAACTTTTCTTCCCTGATCCTCTGCTGACATTTCGGACATTTTACCCACTGGGTTTTATCCGCTTCATCACCACCGATATGAATATAGGGCGAGGGGAAGAGTTGCATCACTTCGGTGAGGATATCTTCGATAAACGTAAATACCGAGTCGTTCCCGGCACAATAGATGTCATTGTTTGGCCAGTAGGTGCACGGACGTACGAAAAGCCGCTCGCCCCTGCAGGAGAGCTGTGGATAGGCAGCAAAAACCTCACTGGAATGGCCGGGCATTTCAATTTCAGGCAGGATACGTATATGCCGTTGACGTGCATATTCTACGATTTCCCTGATCTGCTCCTGGGTATAATAGCCTCCGTAAGTGGCTTTTTCACCGGGTTCTGGTGGTGCACATTCATTCCAGGGCTGGTCTTGCCGGTCAACATGCCAGGCAGAGATCTCCGTAAGCAAAGGGTATTTTTTGATTTCGATGCGCCATCCGTTATCGTCGGTCAAATGCCAGTGAAACAGGTTCATTTTATGCATGGCG
This sequence comes from Bacteroidales bacterium, assembly GCA_035342335.1. Lineage (NCBI taxonomy): Bacteria > Pseudomonadati > Bacteroidota > Bacteroidia > Bacteroidales > Bacteroidales bacterium. Next base: position 19,627 of record DAOQWY010000020.1, on the reverse strand, counting down.
ATCAGGTCAATGTAACGTTTTACAAATTCGACCGGGAAAAAGTGCCGTGATACATCCAAATGCATACCCCTCCAGGAATAGCGTGGCCTATCCACGATGTGTACGCCGGAAACAGTCCACCGTGTATCATTAACAATCTGGTTATCATATACTTCGACTGGCAAAAGCTGTAACAGGGTCTGTATGCCATAAAAGATACCGGCAGGTGTGTGGGCCATGATCCGGATACCTTTCTTTTCCACCAGAAGGTCGTATCCCTCCTCACCCAGTGAATCCTGTGACTCATCCACCAGGAGCAGAACAGCGTTCTTTACCAGGGCATCCTTGCCATTGACCTCCTGCTTCCCTATCTCCAGCTTGACACCTGCAACTTTTTCAAAGATACCTGCCAGATATCCCGCATCCTGCACAAGAGCAGGATCTTTACCGCATACCAGGATCCTGGTTTCCGGCCCGATCTGAAAACAGCCCGAACCGGGCTCAGTCAGTACTGGCTTAGGAATGACAGAAACAGGCACTGGGGTGCAAGCTGTCTGATGGCAGGATTCAAAAAGGAGGCATCCTGCGAGTGTGAGACAAAACAGTGAAAGAATGGTAAGCTTTTTCATATCAGGAAGATCATTAAAAATGGAAATAAGGATTCTTTCCGTCAGGTCAGGGACCTGGACAGACAGGCAAAATAACAAATTATTCCGGGATTTTCCTGAAGTTACAGAACACAGATTACGTGGGCGACGCGGATGATTACGGACTTATTCGGTGAGATTCCGTGGCATCCGCGTAATCCGTGTTCTATCAGGTAGTCATTTCAATGTACAGAAACCGCTTGATTTTTTGCGAGGCTGTCTTCTGAAAAGGTTGAGGGTAAGAAACGACCGACTGTACACGGGAAAATTTATTAACCCGTGCGTTTACATAAGCGTGGAGCTCTTTGCTGAGTTCTTCTTTTCTCTTTTCAACATAATTTCTGACTTCTTCCTTCAAATACTGGTATTTTTTCTCCAGCTCCTCCTGGTTGAAATGGACAAGGGCAACCAGCTTCCCTTTATTCTCCACCACCAGTGATTCAACAACAAAATGAAAATTATTGATCACCGATTCGATCTCCTCCGGATAAATATTTTCGCCTCCAGGCATTACGATCACATTTTTTGACCGGCCTTTAATGTACAGAAAACCATCTTTATCAAACGTTCCCAGGTCTCCGGTCCTGAACCAGCCGTCGGAGGTGATGACCTGACGTGTCAGTTCAGGTTCTTTATAATAGCCCGTCATTACATTGGGTCCCCTTGCCCATATTTCACCTTTTCCGGTATGCGGATCAGGGTCATGGATTGTGAGTTCCACTCCTTCGATGGCCGGGCCGGTCGATTCCAGACGGACATTCCCCGGATTGACTCCTGCCAGCAGGGGTGACGTCTCTGTCAGGCCATATCCGATCGCATAGGGAAACCTGGCTTCAATCAGGAACTTCTCAACAACCGGATCCAGTTTGGCCCCCCCGATACCATAAAATTTCAGGTGGCCACCAAAGGTCTTTTTCAGCTTCTTCCCAGCCAACAAGTTCAATTTTTTTCGAAAGAATGGGATCCCATAAATGGCCTTCATCAACTTTTTTGAGGTGAAAGTGGTAAGGATCCGGTTACGGTAAATTTTCTCGATGATCAGAGGAACCGTGAGCATCATGGTAGGCTTTACCTGCTGAAGGGCAGGAAGCAGTATGGAGGGTGAGGGAGGCTTGTCGAGATAATAAACGCATGCTCCGCATATCATTGGCAATATGAACCCAATCGTATTTTCGTAGGTATGTGAAAGTGGCAGCACGGAAAGAAAACGGTCGCCCTCGTCCACATATTGAACCACCCTGCTTTTTTGGGCAGTAAAACAAATATTCCGGTGAGTCAGCATCACGCCCTTTGACCTGCCGGTTGTTCCCGACGTATAGATCAGTGCGGCCAGATCGTCCTCTTTTACCGGGTAGTCTCTGGAAGGCCTGGCTGAAGGATCATAGCGAACAAAGCTGTTGCAGGACGGGCAGATGGTGAAATCTTCCAGGCAGCTCTGCATTTCAAGAGATGGAGCATTGATCCCCTCAAGTTTGGCCAGCAGGCCGTGGGATGCAAAAATTGCTTTGGTACCTGAATGCTTCAGGATATTTTCGATCTCGCCGGGGTGGAAATCAGGCAGCAGGGGCACCGCCACTGCTCCCATAAACGTGATGGCAAGGTAGAGCGCCCCCCAGTTTGGCATGTTGGTGCTCAGAATGGCAACCTTGTCCCCGGGATGAATCTGAAGTTTTTCAAGAAATGCGATCAGAGCCTGAATCTGTTCGTTGAGTTCAGTGTAGGTGATGGGTTTTTCTCCTGCAAATGCCAGCGCATTTTTATCAGGATGCTGTCTGACCGTTTCCGCAAAGAGTGAAGGGAAGGTCAAGGTTTGCTGCTTTTCCATGAAGGGTGATTACGGGACGACAAAGATAAAGAAGAACAGAATCGTCTTGATCGTTCAATTAAAATATTTACGTAAAAATATATGATCAATGAATCGGTGTCATCCGGAAAGTGTATGCATATTTCCCTGCAGGTATCTGATACTGAGTATGTGGCCTTGCTCCCCAGCTGTCATCACCACCGACGCCCATCTGTTTGTGATCGATCATCACCTCATAAAAATCTGCAGGTAGCAAGTCGCAGGTATGCCTGTAATTTTTCTTTGTACCCTGGTCGAGGTTTTCAATGGTATAAGGCAGCGCTGAAAAACCAAACAGGGGTATCCCTGTGATCCTGAGTCCAATACCCTGGTGATCGGTCAGTGTCAGCCAGCGCGTATCGGTCCTGTAACCATTTTCCTGAGGGCGTATGTAGGGAAAATACTGCTCCTCGGGAGTGCTTTTATAGATTCCTACGAATGACGAAGTATTCCGGTCGCAATAATTTTCGTGGGGACCTCTGCCATACCATTCAAGGTTTCCGAGAGCTTGATTCACTTTCATCTTCATCCCGAATCTTGGCATTTCAGGAAGAGGTGCGGCTGCAGGATCGATTTCACTTTTTAATTCGATGTCTCCGGAAGCGTAAACCGTGTACGTCACCCGCTGATGAATTTCACTTCCGGTGAATGCATAGGCAACGTTGACCTCCACCACCTTTTCGCTAATCTGTCTTACCTCAAATCCTTCGACCGTGCGCGTACTGCTGGCCTGTTTCCAGATGGCACACCGTCTTTCCATACCGTTGCCGAAGTCATTATCCGTTGGTGCACGCCAGTAATTGGGAAGGGGGCCCTCTTTGATCAGTTCCTGTTCAAGAAACATCCAGGAACCAATCGTACCTGTTTTCCTGTCAAAGATGATCCTGAATTCATTACCACGAACAACGGGATCATCCTGCTGGTAATCGAGATGGAGGCGGAGCCCTTCACCGGCTTTGACCGGGGGGATCATCCGTTCGCCGGGAAATGCCAGCTGCTCCGAGGCCACGACATAGCCTGCAGGCCTGAAAGGCTGGTCTTCCCGAATCCTGACGCTGAAATCCAGAAAGCATTCCCTGCCGGGGCCCTGAAAACCTTCAGGAGGGGAAATCTGAAATTCCTTTTCGCTGCGCGCAGGTACATCAGGTCGTTCGATCCTGCCTCCCGCCTCCCGCCTCCCGTTTACCAGCAGGGAATATTCAAGGTCAACATAATCCAGATCAATAAAATCATGCCTGTTGATCACCTTGAAAACACCTTTGGTGATGTCAACCGGTTTGATTTGAATATACTGGTACACCTTTTTCACCTCAGTTAGTGCAGGATGGGGTGTCCTGTCGGCCGATACCAGCCCGTTGCAGCAAAAATTCCCGTCACTTGGAGTTCCCGGAGGGCCAAAGTCACCGCCATAGGCATAATAGGGATTCCCATTCTTATCCTTCACCAGAAATCCCTGGTCGACCCAATCCCAGATGGACCCTCCCTGCAGTTGTGGGTATTTCTCGATCACATCCCAGTAGTCCTGCAGATTCCCTGTGCTGTTTCCCATTGAATGGGCATATTCGCAAAGGATCAGCGGGCGTGGCATGCGGTGCGACACATACATTTTGAGGCTCCAGGTATTGTCGTACATCGGACAGAAAATATCCGTATTCATACCGTATTCAGCACGTTCGTAATGAACGGGACGGGATGCATCGCGATTCCTGATCCATTGATAGCAGGTATCAAAGTTCACTCCGTCGCCTGCTTCATTTCCCATCGACCAGATAATGACCGAGGGGTGGTTCTTGTCACGTTCCACCATGCCCCGAACGCGTTCCAGATGAGCCTTCATAAAGAGGGGATTGTTACCCAGCGTGCGGTCGGGCATGTATCCCATACCGTGGGATTCGATATTCGCTTCATCGATCACATAAAGGCCGTACTGATCGCATAGGTCGTACCAGGCAGGATCATTCGGGTAATGAGAGGTGCGTACCGTATTGATATTGTTCTGCTTCATCAGCTCAATATCCTTCAGCATCGATTCAAGTGAGATCACATGAGCCGTCACCGGATCATGCTCATGACGATTTACCCCCTTGATCAGGATGGGCACTCCGTTTATCAGCAACTGTCCGTTTTTGATTTCCGATGTCCTGAATCCGAAGTTGCTGCTGAAGCGTTCCAATACGTTCCCCTGCAGATCGGACAGCGCAAGGACAAGGGTGTACAGGTTCGGCGTTTCTGACGACCATTTCCTGATCCCGGGGATGATCTCCTCAAAATGAACATCATAATCATCCTGATCGTCTATCAGATTGATTTTTTCATCAAACACGGCCAGCGGAATTTCCTTATTTAACTCATATATCCTGACATTCAATGACAATGAATGACTATCAATGACCTTGTATCTCTTTATCTTCACATCCAGAGAAAAATCCCCATCCATGTAATCTTCGGTCAGTGCGGCATGAATAAAATAATCATAGATGTGAACATTGGGTACGGAATACAGGATCACATCCCTTTCGATCCCGCTGATGCGCCAGAAGTCCTGACACTCGAGATAGGATCCGGTTGACCACCGGTAAACCTCCAAAGCAAGAAGATTTTCACCCTGCCTGATATACGGAGTGATGTTAAACTCGGCTGGTAATTTGCTGTCCTCACTGTATCCAACTTTTTTGCCGTTGACCCAAACATAGAACGCTGATTTCACGGCACCAAAATGCAGGATGATCTGGCGGTCCATCCAGGTGGCTGGCACCGAAAAGAAAGTCCTGTAGGATCCCACCGGGTTATCATCGCGGGGAACGGAAGGAGGCTGTGGATCCGTAGTCCATTCGTAAGGTATGTTCACATAGATCGGGACGCCGTAACCATTGAATTCCCAGTTGCCCGGCACCGGAATGGTCTTCCACCTGCTGTCATCGAAATCAGGCCGATAAAAGTCCAGGGGCCGGTCGGCAGGTCTTTCAACCCAGTTGAACTTCCAGTCACCATTAAGCAATTGATGCCAGGCAGAAAAAATATCCTGGTTAAGGCTTGCCGACGATGGGTTCACGTGAGGCATCCGTGTGCAATGGGGTTCCTCTTTGTTGATCCCGACCACAAAAGGATCTTCCCATTCACTGAGAACGCCCTGGGCTAAACAGATTGCCGACAGCAGGCTGCCGATGGCCACTAAAAAGAATCGCATGGATTTATAGTTGAATTACTGCTTCAGCTTTTCCACTGTGAACAGATCATCCGTTAAACCTTGGTCGAACTTCACATCGGTCATGATGGTCCGTGTCGAATGTCCCTTCCTGAGATCGGTCATGGTCACCTCTTTGGCATTCCAGTAGGATCCGATCTTCTCATAGACATACGTAGCTTCCTTGATTTTTTTCTTCTGCTTATCAAAATATTCCAGAAGGACCGGGTACGAATTGGCCTTGTGAATGTGAGCTATTACTTTGGAATATTCTGATTGTGCTGATTTCGGGATCAGTTCAAGCACATACTCGGTTTCCCTGGTTTCAAGCATTTTGGGGATGAACCGGTCGGAGTAGGTCCGGGGTTCCATATCCTCATAGGAGAAATCAGTACCCGTAAATGCCTGGCTTCTGGTCAGAAGGTCAATTTTTTTGGGTTTCCCAAACGCAGGCATGTACAGCCAGGTTTCCTCTCCGGGTAAGGAAAGGGTAGCAATCCCAACCTGGGATTCAGGCTTGGTGTAGCGATAGAGCTTTTTATCGATTCCCTTCTGCATCATGAGGGCTTCACGAACTTTCTCATTGCCCGATTTATCCGACAGGATCATCTTCACATTTCCCTGTTTGTCTTTTGGGGCAAAGATCACTTTATCCACTTTCCATAGAATGGAAACGGCGTCCTGGGAGTATGCTCTTACGGCGCATACGGTCATTATGACCACGAAGAGCAGGATTGTTCTATTGATTACGTTCATTTAATTTATTTTTAATGGATGCTTCTTTTTTTCGGTTGACAAGAATGAGGATGACCGGTAACAGGGTCATGGCTCCCTGACTTGAACCCAGCATACTGATGGCCATCAGCAGTCCGAAATACTGAAGTGGAACAAATTCAGAAAATATCAGGACAAGGAATCCGGCTGCAACCGACATCACGTTGATAAGGATGGCCTTACCACTCACCATGATGGTGTTGTCCAGTGCCTGACGGATATCATGATGTTGCTTTAACTCAGCGTTGAAATAAGAGATCACATGGATGGAATAATCGATCCCGATCCCCAGAGCCACACTGGCCACCAGGACCGTGGCGATGTTCATGGGGATCCCTGCAATGCCCATGATGCCGAACAGGAGCAGGATGGTGGCCATGATCGGAATGCTGGCAAAGAGCCCGTTCAGAAATGACTTCAGGATGAGGCTCAATATGATGATCACGAAAATGATGGCCACGGTCACGCTACGGAACTGGCTTCTGATCAGGCTTTTGTCAAGCATTACATCCACGAAGGGCATCCCGGTGACCTGGATTTTGCAGTCCGGAGTTTCGTTGGCCTTAATGAACGATTCCATTTTATCTCCGAACGCTTTCTTTTCCTTGATATCCGAAGCCGTGAACTTGGAAATGATGATCCCCCTGGTCAGGTCATCCGTCACAAATTGCCGGATAAGCTCATTGCCTTCAAGCAGGAACCAGAGTTGTTCAATCTGGGCCTGATCATCCGGTATGGACCGGTCATTTCCCATGGCAAAGCTCAGTTGAGCGATCAGATCGGCAATGGACTGGGTTGAGGTCACGTAGGGGCTCTCTTTCATGAATTCCTCCGTCCTGATCATGGTCTTCAGGACTTCAGGATCCTGCATATTCCCTTCGAAGGCCACAAAGATCGGTTTGGATCCTCCGAATTTTTCAACCATGATCTCTTCAGCCAAACGTGCCGGATTTTTCTTTTGGAAATAATCCTTTATATCGACGCTCCTTTGGATGAAAAAGGTTCCCAGTAAACTGATCAGCAACAGAATACCCCAGGATGCAAGGATGTATTTGGGATGCTTGAACAACAAACGGTGCAGGGGAGCCAGGTAATTATCGGAAAGATAAGACTTCTTTATCCTGTCATCCAGGGTAAAGGTGGTCTTCATGGAATTGGGCAGCATGGAAACGATGGCCGGGACAAAGAATATGGAAAGCAGAAATGCGAAGAACGTTCCCAGGGCCGTAAAGATGCCAAAATCCCTGATCATATGGAGGTAAGAGCCAATCAAGAACGACAGGAATCCGATCTCGGTGGTCAGGGCAGCCAGAAAGACAGGCACGATGATGTATTTCAGTGCACGCAGGGTCGCCTTTTTCCAGTTTTTTTCCCTTACCTGATTGATCTTATTGACAACATGGATGGTATAGGCCGTGCCCACGGCGAGTAAGATGATGGGAATGTCGCTGGAGATCATCGACATCTCAAATCCTCCAAGCGCCATGATCCCCATCGTCCAGACAATGGCAATGATGGTGGTAAGCAGGGGCAGGATCACGCCCCTGGCTGACCGGAATCCCAGGAACAGGATCAGGACAATGAGGGCAAAGGCTATTGGGATCAGTCGTTTCAGGTCAGCGATCATGATATCGGAGATATAGGTCACCATCATGGGCGACCCGCCGAAATAGATCTTTTCGGGAAAATTCAGCGCTTTTGTTTTTTGTTTGATCTCCCTGGCAACGGTTTTCGTATCGGAGTCCTTTGCCAGGGTAAAGATGATCACCGTGCTGCTCCCGTCCTCGGAGATGATGTTGCCGGTATAGGTTCCCTTTTCATAGACCCTGCTTTTCAGATCGGCCAGTTCGGATGGAGTATCAGGCAGATCGTATTCATCCATCAGCTTGCCAATCTGGATGCCCTCCCCGTCACCGCGGATTTCTGTAACATTGGTCAGGCTCATGACGGAAGCAACCCCCGGCGTCAGGGTAAGCGTGTCGGTTAGGGTTCTGACGTGCTCCAGGACTTCTTTGGTGAAAATATCCTCTGTTTCAATGATGACCATCCCCATATTGTTCACCGTGAATTCCTCACTGATCTGTTTGATAAGAGCGGCATCCGGGTCAGTGTCGGGAAGCGAACTGATCACATCCGGATTCAGGCGGAGATTTTTGATCTGGAAACCAAGGAAGAGCGTCAGGATAACAACGGTACCGATGGTCAGCCATCTGTACTTGATAATGTTCCGGGCCAATTTGTCCATCAGGTCGCTTGATTCAGAAAAAGATAAAAAAGGTTGGCAAAATTACACTATCTTTTTTATCTTTCAGGGTAATTTTAATTAATCTCTGTTAAATCAACCATCTGCAAGGTGAAGGCGTAGCCTCCTGCCAATTTGATGCCATCCTGTGAAGAGAAAGGTCAAAAAATCCAATAAAGTTCTGCTGACGGTCATTTACCAGTGAACCGGAAAAGGGAAAATCAAGGAAATGTACGCAGTAACGGGCTCAGTATCTGGGTTTTCCCCCCCAGAAATTCTGATAGGTGTCTGCATCTTCCCCAAATGCCTCAACGGATCCCCCGGAGATTTTATACGTACATTGTTCTCCGTATATTTCGGAAAAATAGATTGAGCACTCCACACCGTCTTCATCGATCATCAGGATCCTGACCAGTGAATCACTGACAGACTGATCGGTCAGGTTTGAGTGACAAAGAGGGCAAAGAATGTCCAGGTGTTCTCCTTTGGTCAGCTTAAATGACTTGTGTTTGATGATATCATAGGCACCCAGTTTGGGGTTGAAAAGAACGATACCCCGTGTTCCGTCTTTTTTCCTGGCAGATAAAATGATCTTGGTGTTTGGTTTGAGATACCCCCTGCAATAAGGACAAATGAATTCAGGTTTCATGATGTACATTAGTTTACTGCAAAGATAAGGATTAATTGGTGGAGAATATGATCCCGGGAGGATTTATGGATGACCTGACAGTATTCTCTTCATCCGGGCAATCCTGGAGGGCGCGGCAATATCGAACGAATGGACGGAAATTCCCGGATCCCCCAGAAAGACACCCTCCCGCTGAAACAGCATACCGCTTTTTCTTCTGGTACGCAGGGAAGCATGAAACTCCGCAGCCTGCGTGAGCCGGCAAAGCTCCAGGATATTGCTTTCATTGATCCCTGCACCCGCCATGATACTGATCCGGTCACCTGCCTGTTTTACAAGCGATGCAATGACTGCACTTCCTTCAAGGGCGGACGGCGCCTGGCCCGACGTAAGGATCCGGTCAGCTCCCGCATCAATAACATCTTCCAGCGCTGCGAAAGGATCAGGGGTCATGTCAAAAGCCCGGTGAAAGGTGACCTGTAACGGACGGCTGAGAGCGACCAGTTCGGCCGTCCTTTTACGGTCCACCGTTCCGTCGGGATTCAGCAGGCCAAATACCACCCCATCCACTCCCAATTCCTTGGCCGACTGGATATCGCTCTGCATGATCTCCACTTCCATGTCCGAGTAATGGAAATCCCCTCCTCTTGGCCGGATCATCACAAAAAGACCAACATGCAGCAGCTCTCTTGCTTTTGCAATGCTTCCCGCACCCGGTGTGGTACCTCCCTCATGGAAGTTATCGCACAATTCGATCCTGTCGGCTTCCCCTTCCTGGGCAAGCAACGCTGATGTTACAGAATTGACGGTTATTTCCAGTATCATTGAACATTTTATTGTGTACGCCGGATAAAAATAGTCAGAAATACCGAAGCGTCCATCAGGAATTCGATATTTCTGTCAATAACCTTCGTATTCCCGCGTTAATAAAACCAAAGGACTCCTTTGGTTTCTGATCAAATACCGGTAGTGTGAGAGCTTTATTTACCCTGATCGTGTTCTTAAGTGCTGTGTTGGTGACATCCGCCCAGGAGATGTGGGGCGTAGTCAACGGAAATTATGCAGGCGCACTGAGTGCTCAGATCAACCCAGGTTCCATGGTTGGCTCGAAACTTTTCCAGGATATCCAGGTAGGCTCGGTGGATCTTTTCCTCCAGAACAATTATCTTTTCATTCCGAAAGAAGATTACCGGTTTCTTAATTACCTGAGTTCAAATTCCGACCTGCCCACCTACGGTGAGGATGAGATGCTGTTTGACCGGAGACCGGACTGGGACCATAAACGGAAACAGATCGATCAGTCCTTCAGAATGAACGGGCCCTCCGTCATGCTGGCACAGGACCATCAGGCATTTTCTTTATATAGCTCTGCCAGATCGATGACCTCAGCGTGGCGATTACCTTACCACCTGGCTAATTTCATCTATGAAAACCTCTGGTATTCTCCCCAGCATGATATTGAATATAGCGGTAAAAATTTCAGCACGGTTCAGCTGACCTGGGCAGAGCTGGGAATAGGTTATGCCAGGATTCTGAATGAAAATTCATTGAACCGCTGGACAGCAGGGATCACGGTAAGCCGGGTCATGGGATATGCAGGAGCCTATCTGTATGGGCACAGCATTGCGTATCTTGTCAGGGATGAAAGTGATACAGCCGATGTCAACCTGACGGCGAACATCCATAATTTCAATGGCAACATCGGATTCTCATTGCCAATTGACTATGATGACAATGATTTTTCAAGCCCCGGCGGATTATTCCGTGGCGGAGGTTTCTCAACAAGTCTGGGTGTTACGTACCTGAAACTGATTAAAAATCCCTCGAAACTCAGGTACAAACACAGGTGCGAACAGCCATACGAAGATTACCGTTACCGTATGGGCATTTCGCTACTTGACCTGGGATGGATCACCTTCAGGGAGAATGCCCAGGAGCATCTCTTTGAAGATGTCCATCATTACTGGGAATATATTAACAATACGGAGTTCCATAGCCTCAATTCCTTTATGCGCGAGCTCAGTGCACGATTTTATGACGGTGATTCAACGCGCTCGCTGGTTGACGACCGGATCACCGTCTTCCTTCCCACCGCCCTAAGCGCACAGCTGGATTACCATTTCAGAAAAAAGTGGTACGTTAATTCCACGGTCATCATCCCTGTCATGTACAGTATCGCGCAGGTGTACCGTCCACCTCAGGTGGTCGTGACCGGCAGGTATGAGACTGATGATCTGGAGATAAGCCTTCCTGTTTCGCTGTATTATTTCACCAGGCTCAGGTTAGGGCTATCCGCACGATTCAGGAGTTTCACCGTGGGGACGGATCATCTGGGCGGATTTTTTCATGTTTCCGATTTTACAGGAATAAACTTCTATTTTGTTATCAAGATCAGCTTCCCCAAGGAATCCTGCCCGGGTCTCATGAAAAAAAATCCGTGCGGTTCGCTGATGTTCGAATGAAAAAGAAGAGAGAATGTATCAGGGAACGGTTTTCCTGCTGCGTTTCCGTTCGGTCTCATCCAGGATGATCTTTCGAAGGCGTATGGATTTGGGAGTCACTTCGACATATTCGTCCTCATTGATGTATTCCATGGCTTCTTCGAGTGTGAATTTCGTTGCAGGAATGATGGCGGCCTTGTCATCGGCACCAGCTGCGCGCATGTTCGTCAGTTTCTTCGTTTTGACAACATTGACCACAATATCCTCGTACCTTGTATTTTCGCCGATCACCTGCCCTGCATAGACTTCATCGTTGGGTTCAATGAAGAACCGGCCCCTGTCCTGTAACTTGTCGATAGAGTAGGCGACGGCAGTACCTGTTTCCAGGGCGATCAGCGATCCGTTGCGGCGCGTCAGCAACTCACCTTTCCAGGGCTCGAAGGCCTTGAACCTGTGAGCGACCACGGCCTCTCCTTCCGTGGCGGTAAGCACAGGATTGGTCAGCCCGATCAGGCCCCGGGCGGGGATGGAAAATTCAAGCACCACGCGGTCCTTCCTCATTTCAATATGATCAATTTCTCCCTTTCTTCTGGTTACGATGTCAATCACTTTTCCGGAGAAGGATTCGGGTACCAGGACCGTCAGGTATTCGACGGGTTCATTCTTTACTCCCTTGATCTCCCGGATGACCACCTGGGGCTGCCCCAGCTGGAACTCATATCCCTCCCTGCGCATGGTTTCCACCAGGATCGACAAATGCAGAATTCCCCGCCCGTAGACGATCATTTTCTCAGGGGAATCCGTTTCCTCGACGCGTAAAGCAAGATTTTTCTCCGTCTCCCTGTAAAGGCGTTCGCGCAGATGGCGCGAGGTCACATATATGCCTTCCCGCCCGAAAAAAGGAGATGTATTGATCGTAAAGAGCATGCTCATGGTTGGCTCATCCACACTGATGCGAATAAGTGCTTCCGGATTTTCCAGATCAGCGATGGTATCACCGATATCGAAATTATCCAGGCCGAAAACCGCGCAGATCTCCCCTGCGCCCACTTCGTACTTGACCTTCTCCTTGCCCAGCCCTTCGAAAAGGTAGAGCTCCTTGATAATTGACTTATAGGCACTTCCGTCGTTTTTGACCAGGGAGACGGGCATCCCGGCCTTGATCACGCCGCGGGATATGCGGCCAACCGCAATGCGTCCCTGGTAAGAGGAATAATCCAGCGAACTGATCTGCATCTGCAATGTTCCCGCCACGTGTGCCGGTGCGGGGATGTGCTCCAGAATGACATCCAGCAAATAGCTGACATCCGTTGTGGGTTTTTTCCAGTCAGGCGACATCCAGCCCTGCTTTGAAGAACCATACACCGTGGGAAAATTTAGCTGGTCTTCCGTGGCATCCAGGCTATACATTAATTCAAAGATTGCCTCGTGCACTTCGTCGGGAGAACAATTCAGCTTGTCCACCTTGTTGATGACAACAACCGGCTTCAGTCCCAGCTGCAATGCTTTTTGTAAGACGAAACGGGTCTGCGGCATGGGCCCTTCAAAAGCATCCACTACCAACAGGACTCCATCCGCCATGTTCAGTACCCGTTCCACTTCTCCGCCAAAATCGGAATGTCCAGGTGTATCTATAATATTGATCTTCACCCCCTTATACCTAACAGAAACATTTTTCGCCAGGATGGTAATTCCCCGCTCCCGTTCCAGCTCGTTCGAATCCAGGATCAGTTCCCTGACTTCCTGGTTCTCCCGGAAAAGCTTCACCTGGTATAGGATTCGGTCCACCAGTGTGGTCTTCCCATGATCCACATGTGCAATGATCGCAATATTTCTAATCTCATACATATTCATTATTTCTCCTCTCTCCTCTCTCCTCTCTCCTCTCTCCTCTCAATTTCGACCCCCATCCACTTCTCCAGTAGCCCCAACGCCTTCTCCTGCAGATCTCCTGGCAGGTTCCCGATCCTCGACGAATGCGCTCCCTGAGGTTTGTATATGACCACCACTTCGTTCCCGCCCGATGGCTGCACAGCCGGTGCAGACCAGGGATCGTATTCCCCGTAAATGAACAACATCCGGCGGGCATCATGCCGCAGAAAATGATCCACCTTTTCCATGGGAACCGGATCATACACACATTCGGCACCTTCGGGGCAGGTAAACGTGAATGTGATATCCTCCGTGGAACTCACCAATCCCCTGAAGGGATCCACATCGTACCCGTAGAAGCCAATCTCGGTCATGGCCTGGTAATAAAAGGGAAGATACTTATCGATCCCCTCATCCGACAGCCAGTCAATTCCTGCAACAATATCCAGATGGTTGACCATCTCTTCCGGTGATCTTACAGGCACGGGGATGGAGTCGCAGGTCCACCGTCCCCATTGCCAGAAAGCAAAGGCATATTCCATAATGGTCATCTCATAAGATTTTTCAGCACCAACCCGCTGGTAGGTATATTTTTTATCGGACGCCATCTTCTCATAAACCGGGTAGTAGATATCTTTATTTTTCAGCATTTCGATCTGGTACTCATAAATCCGTTTGCGGCAATCATCGCTGCCCACCGCTTGCATGAAGTCATAAATGCGCGCATCCTGGATGGAGAAATTGAGCGGACAGACATAACCCACCGAAGCATCAACATCATCAGGGTAAAAGTACCGGTGATAAAGGGTCGTCTGCCCTCCCTTGCTGATGCCGGTATTCAACCAGCGGGCGTGATACAGCCCTTTGAAGAGCTCGACCACGCGGTGGTGGTCGGCCGCAGCCTGCTCAATGTCCAAATACTGCCAGTCAAGCGAATCCGGCGCCGATTCCCCGAAATAGCGGTGCTCTACCACGATCTGGTTGGCATCGAGGTACCCGGTTAGTTCGTTGATCGCCCTGGGGTAAATGGCATATCCGGCTCCGTATCCTTCAGTCACAAACACCACGGGTCGTGAAAAGTCGCGGTGAAATAGGAATACCCGCTGCGAAAACGTTGCCCCGTCAGGATTGTGATGATCGACGGGCTGAGTGAACCTCAGCACATACGCTTTGCCGAAGTGGGGGTGGTGCGCGATGGTGTCAAAGGTGACATCAGGACGGGTTTTCAGCCAGGATTCCAGCAGGGCGAGTTGAGGGTCAGGGTGCTGGCTGGAGGCTCCCAGACCTGGAAATAAAATGTATAAGAATAAAAACACTCTTTTCATGACCAACCATATTTAATTGAATATTCAACAGAGGAAGGGGATTTAAGAGACAAAGGAACAGAGGATTTTTGATTTCTGAATTACTTCTTAATTCGAAAATCATCATTCCTTTGTTTCTTAAATCCCTACCTGAATATAAACCCTTTCCCCAATGGATCCTCCGGATCAAAACAGAACGAATGCTGGCCCGTAAAATGCGCCGTTCCACTGACCTCCGGGATCACGGCCCGGTGAGGCCCAAAGGTTGTCACCTCTTTAATGCAGACATCCATCGTGGTGCCCAGGATGCTTTCGATCGTAATGACTTCGTCCGGTTTCAATCCATCTTTCTCAAAATGCAACGCGGCACGTGCACTCACACCTGAACCCGTCGCCGACCTGTCGAGCTCCCCGTCAGCAAAGATACAGACATTCCGGCTATAATGACCTGGTTGCTCAGCTGGGCCAGTGATAATTGTTCCGTATAAAAAGCTCAGGTCCTCCTCGAATGGATGAATGATCGGAAAATGATCCATGACAGCCCGTTTGATGCGCCTCCCGTAATCGATCAGCCTGTTGAATTCTGCAGGAAAAAGCTTCAGCCCGAGATCCTCCGCTTTCACAAACGCATAGAAAGCACCTCCAAACGCCACATCGAACCGTACCTGACCGATTCCGTCCACTGTCACCGTCTTATCTTTGATAAGCACAAACGAAGGAACGTTTCGGAAGGAAGTTTTCCTGACGGTACCGTTTTCGCTGTGACCTTTCGCATAGATCTTGCCTGGTGGAGCGTTGATGATGAGTTCAGGCTCATTTCCGTCCTTTTCAACCATGCCTTTGTCGAGCACCAGCTTGGTCAGCGCGATGATCGCGTGCCCGCACATGGTGCTGTAGCCTTCATTGTGGATGAAAAAGACACCGAAATCCGCGTCATCGGTAGTGGGCTCGGTCAGGATTGCCCCGTACATGTCGGCATGACCCCGTGGTTCCCACATCAGTCCTGTGCGGAGATGATCGAAATGATCGCGGAAGTACCGGCGCTTCTCAAGGATCGTATTTCCCGGTATATCAGGCAGCCCACCGGTGATGACCCGCAGCGGCTCGCCACCGGTGTGCATATCGATGGTGGTGATCACCGGCCAGGAAGGAGGCGGAGGAAAAGCAAGGATTCGGTTCATAATGATATAGCGATGTAGGCGATGTAACGATATTCGATGTAGCGAAGTAAAAGTACATCGAATATCGATACGTCGTTACATCGGCTACTTCGCTACATTTCCCCGCTTCACCTGTGCCAGCACCATCCCTGCCAGCATCAGGGCGCAGCCAATCAAAGCACGTGTGGAAAGCACCTCATGCAGGATCAGCCAGCCGCCCAGCGCAGCGAATACGGCTTCCAGGCTCAAAATGATGGCCGCGTGAGCCGGCGGAGCCTTCTTCTGCCCCACGATCTGAAGCGTATAGGCGATCCCTACTGAAAAAATTCCGCCATAGAGCAGGGGCAACGTGGCGTCCTGGATCGCCCTCCAGAGGATCGTTTCAAAGAAAACGGCGATCAACAAACTGAGAACCGATGTGATAACATACTGGATCAGCGCCAGCTTCAAAGCATCCACCCGCGGAGAGAGATGACCGATGTACAGCACATGGAACGCCCACACGAAGGCACACCCCAGAACGTACAGATCACCTTTTGACATTTGAAAATTCCCGGTGACACTCAGCAGGTACATTCCGGCAGCAGCCATCACCGCTCCAATCCATACATACACGGCTGGCCGCTGCCGCAGGAACAATCCCAGTACGGGAACAAATACAACATACAGGCCTGTGATGAAACCCGCATTTCCCGCGGTGGTGTAGACCATCCCCGTTTGCTGAAGCGACGCGCCGGCAAAGACCATCAGCCCGGCTACGATCCCCCCCCGTGCCAGCATTCGCTTCCGATCATGAAGGAACTCCGGTCGGATGTCAATTTCCCTGTTCCTGCGGACCAGAATAAAGGTTCCCAGCACCAATGCTCCCAGTCCGAATCGGATACCGTTGAACAGGAAGGGACCCATGTACTCCATCCCCACCCGCTGGGCCGTAAAGGCAAAGCCCCAGATCAGGGCCGCCAGCAGCAGCAGGAGCTCGGATTTTACAATCGTCGTTTTCATACAGGTTCACCGTGGTAAGGATCTCAAGTACCCCACCCCTGCACGGGGGAGGGGTAACCTAATATTGCTAACGATTCAAAACTCTTTATGCTCCGTGCGCCGGATGATCTCATCCTGCAGATCCTTTCCCAGGTCGTTGAAGTAATCGCTGTAACCCGCCACCCGCACGATCAGGTCCTGGTACTTCTCGGGGAATTTCTGTGCATCCCGCAGGGTGTCGGCATTGACCACGTTGAACTGGATATGATGGCCGTCCATCCGGAAATAGCTGCGGATCAATTGTACGAGGCTTTCAATCCCCCGCTCACCCTCAAAAAGCTGGGGGTTGAATTTCTGATTCAACAACGTACCGCCTGTCTTGAGATGATCAATCTTTGCAGCGGACTTCAGTACAGATGTGGGTCCTTTTCTATCGGACCCCTGGAAAGGAGAGATCCCCTCCGAGAGGGGCATTCCTGCCTTTCTGCCGTCGGGAGTCGCACCGATGACGCTTCCAAAATACACATGGCTGGTGGTGGGCAGCATATTGATGCGAAACCTGCCTCCCCTGGCTGTCGGTCTTCCATCCACAGCCTGAAAGAACAGGTTGAAAATCCTGACAGCATGCTGATCGGCATAGTCATCATCATTCCCGTACTTGGGCGTATTATAGATCAGGTCGAACCGAAGGTCATCGTACCCTTCAAAATTAGATTGCAATGCTTTGAGCATCTCCGCCATGGTCAGCTTTTGTTGGTCGAAAACGTTATACCGCAGCGAGGTCAGGATGTCGGTAATGCTCCCGAGACCCACACCCTGGATATAGCTTGTGTTGTACCGCGCTCCTCCCCGGTTGTAATCCCTTGCATTGTCAATGCAGTCATCCACGAGCAGCGAAAGGAAGGGCACCGGAATGTAATCCCCGAATAACTTTTCGATTATATTATTCCCCTTGATCTTTATGTCAATAAAATGACGTAGCTGTTGCTCAAAGGCATCCATAATCTGATCGAAGGATGTAAACGTGCTCACTTCGCCCGTTTTCAGCCCGATTTGTTTTCCGGTACGGGGATCGAATCCGTTGTTAAGCGTGATCTCCAACACCTTGGTCAGGTTGAAATACCCTGTCAGCCAGTAGGCCTCTGTGCCGAAGGCACCGCTCTCGACGCATCCGCTGGCTCCTCCGTTGCGGGCATCTTCGATGGATTTCCCCTGCCGGACCAGCTCCTGGATGATCGAATCCGTATTGAAAATGGAAGGCTGCCCAAAGCCGGTCTTGAGAATCTTCGCCGCCCTTTTCAATAAGCTATCGGGATTCTGTTTGCTGACCTGAACCATCGAGCTTGGCTGCAGCAGGCGCATCTCTTCGATCACATCCAGGATCAGGTAGCTCATTTCGTTCACCGCGTCTTTTCCGTCAGGGGTCAGACCTCCCACATTGATCAGGGCAAAGTCGGTATAGGTATTGCTTTCCAGTGCCGTTACGCCGACCTTAGGCGGTGCAGGATGGTTGTTGAACTTCACCCAGAAAGATTGCAGTATCTCCACTGCTCTCTCCTTTGACAGGGTGCCGGCTTCCATCTCTTTTTTATAAAAGGGATAAAGATGCTGGTCTAACCGCCCGGGATTGAAGGAATCCCACGGATTGGTCTCCGTAATCACGCCCAGGTGAACGAACCAGTAATATTGCAATGCTTCGTGGAATGTGCGGGGAGCGTGTGCGGGAACGTGGCGGCATATGGCGGCCATCTCGGCCAGCTCCTTCTTCCTCCCGGGATTGATCTCCGCGGCTGCCAGCCTGTCGAGTTCCCGTGCATGTCGTTCAGCGAACAGGATCAGGGCATCGGCGGCAATATCCATTGCCCGGAGCTCTTCAAGCTTATCCAGGGCTTGCGGATCATTGTAAAAATCAAGCTTCTCCTTGTTTTGCCGGATCTGCTCCTTCATGTCCAGCATACCCATCCTGTAGATCTTGCCTCCCAGCACCGTATGCCCGGGAGCACGCTGTTCCTGAAATTCAGTGAACACACCTGCCTGGTAGCTGTCGATCCAGGCCGGATCCATTTCACGGAACAGCCGTTCGCGGTGGCTCTTCCCCTTCCAGAAAGGAATGATCACCTCTTCATAGGCTTTCCAGGTTGCTTCATCGACTTTGAAGGACACCTTGGGACGGTTGTTGAGAATATCCAGATCCTGCAGGGAATGCAGGCACACTTCGGGATAGGAGGGAGTTGCCTTGGGAGCGGGACCCCGTTCACCGACGATGAGCTCGCCCTCGTTGATGTAAATCGTTTTGTGCTCCAGAATGTATTTGAAGGTTAGCGCCCTTTTTACGGGAATGGATACTTCCTGCGCCCGGTCGCTTTTATAGAATTCGGTCACCAGAAGCGCCCTCTCCGCTGAGATGCGGTTGACGGCCCTGAGGCTTTGTTCGCGTAAATTCTTGATTCTGTTATTCATTGTCATTCATTGTTATTCATTGTCATTTGCTCGGCCCTTCGGGCCTCGCGTTATTCATTGTCATTCGTTGTCATTCGTTGTCATTCGTTGTCATTCGTTGTCATTCGTTGTC
>DAOQWY010000019.1 GCA_035342335.1 Bacteroidales bacterium | reverse complement strand
GTCCTCGCTGTGATTCCTTTGATACCCGGCTTGTAAAGGGCGGTGAGCTGAAGTTCCGTTCATTAACCCTGGAAGAGCATTAAATCATTACTTTTGTAAAAATCAAGTCCCATGTGCGATACCTGTGGCTGCGGCCAACCCGACTCAACCATCCGGATAAGAAGACCGGGTGATCCGTCCCTCCATCTGCAAGCACATTCCCATGAACATCCCCACCACCACGGGGATATGGAGCACACCCATCCCCACGAGCATTTCCTTGAGCACACCGAAGCGGAAGGACACGAACAGGATGCGGAACATGCGCATCATTTTCACGAACCGGGCCACGATCATAGCCATGGGACGATGATCCGCGTTGAGCAGGATCTGCTGGCCAGGAACAATCAGCTTGCTGAGCGCAACAGAGGTTATTTTGAAGCAAAGCATATAACGGCAATCAACCTGGTCAGTTCTCCCGGCTCGGGAAAGACCAGCCTTCTGGAACGAACCATTCAGGAGCTCAGGCAAGAGATCTCCTTCTGTGTCGTTGAGGGTGACCTGCAAACCATGCTGGACTCAGACCGGATCCATAAGACGGGCGTTCCCGTCATTCAGATCAATACGGGGAATGGATGCCACCTGGATGCACTTATGGTCAATAAAGCAGTCAGGGAGCTGGAACCAGCTGATCATTCGGTGCTTTTCATCGAGAATGTTGGCAATCTGGTGTGTCCTTCCCTTTTTGATCTAGGCGAATCAAAACGGGTAGTCATTGTCAGTACGACCGAAGGGGAAGACAAACCGCTGAAATATCCCAACATGTTCCGTACCTCCCACCTCTGCGTGATCAACAAGACTGATCTTCTCCCCTACGTAGACTTTCAGTCAGAAAAAGCCAAAGCCTATGCGCTCCAGGTCAACCCTCATCTTGAATTCATTGAACTCTCGGCCAAGTCCGGAGAAGGTCTCAGTCTCTGGTTTGACTGGCTAAAACAAAAACTTCTCTGATTTTTACAGCCATCTGAGTTTTATACGATTTTACGTTTAATTTTGTATTGTTATTGCATTAACAATACTTTTATTGATGAATAAAAATCCCATGAAAAGCCTTCCGGATAAAACCGTTGAACGCTTGAGCCAGTACAGAAGGGCATTGCTTAATTGCCTGGAAAATAATAAAATTCATATCTTTTCCCACGAACTTGCCGGATTGATCCACATCACTCCAGTTCAGGTCAGGCGTGACATCATGCTCATCGGTTATTCAGGAACACTCAGGAAGGGATATGATGTTCAGGAGCTCATACAGCTCATCGGACGCATCATCGATATGGAGCAGGCACTGAAAGTATGCGTAGTGGGTGTGGGGAACCTTGGCCGGGCGATCATCAGGTACTTCAAGGGAAAACGAACGAAGCTGAGCATTACGGCCTGTTTTGACATCAGCCCTGAAAAGTTTAAATCCACCTATTCAGGAGTCCCCTGTTTTCCGATCGGGCAGCTGGCATCCATCATCAAAGAACAGGATATTTCAATTGCGATCCTCACGGTTCCCGGAGAAGTCGCAGCATCAGTCGCTGATGACCTGGTAAAAGATGGCATCAAGGGGATCATCAATTACACGCCAACGCCCATAAACGTCGGACCGGATGTTTATCTCGGAGAATACGATATGATCACTTCCCTTGAAAAAGCGGCTTATTTTGTTAAAATAAACAAGGAATCAATCCCCTGAAGGATCAAAGGGATCATTTGAATCCGCCTGTGAAAATGTTGATGGTGCCCTTGAAGATTTCGGTAGCGAAATATCCCTTGCATTTAAGAATGAAGTAATAGGTACCATCGGAGAGATTGCCCCCATCCCACTCACCGCTGGAATAATTGTTGGCTTCATAAACTGTTCGGCCCCATCGGTTAAAAACCACCAGCGAATTGGAAATATATTTGTCAAGGTCGGTCACAATGAATGTGTCATTGATAGCATCCCCGTTGGGAGTGAAAATATTCGGAATGACCAGTTCAACCTCCTGGACATTGATTTCCTGGGCAAGGGAATCAACACAACCATTTTCGGCAGTGACGGTCAGCACAACATGATACGTATCAACTTTTGTGAAAACGTGGCTCGGGCCCTCCAGAGAGGAAAGTTCTCCGTCTCCGAAGTTCCACGACCAGTTTACAGCCTTTTCGGTCTCACTGCTGAACTGGACTACCGGATTCTGGTAATATATTTCTTCAGGTTCGTAAGAGAAACTGACCTTGGGCGGAGGCAATGCTTCCACTTCAAAGGTTTCATCGTGCCGGCACGACAGGCTGTCGGTCACCGTAATCGCGTAAAGAACACTGTCGACGAGTCCCAATGCGAGGGTATCTCCCTGAAGAAATGCGATGCCGGGGTCCCATTCATACGTATAGGGAGCGGTTCCGCCCGTCGCCCTGGCCAGCATCTTCGCCTTTGCTTCTCCCGGGCACCCCTTGTCAAGCTGCTCCAGGTCCAGCTTGATTTCCGGATTGACCGTCACCCGCAGGCTGTCCTGACACGTATTGAATCCGTCGGAAACAGTTGCCGTATACGTTTTGCTTTTTTGCGGAGCAACAGTCATTACGGAGGCCGAATCTCCCGTATCCCATTGATATCTGTAATTGAACACGGATCCTGAATGCATCAGGTTTTGTAATTGAGAAGGATCGAGAACACAGCTGAAAATATTGACCTCATCGATCTTACCGATAAAAAAGGATGTATTGGTTTGCAGGCTTTGTGTTCTTCCAAAATAGATAAATCTTTCTCCAGGTGTTATCGAAACGCTGGTGATCAGCGATCCCTGCAGGATGCCGTCAATCCAGATCTCGTTCGGATATCCGGCGCCGTCAAACACTGCGTACAGATGATGCCAGGTTTCAAATGGAGGATTTGAATTGGAAGAAAAGGAATAATTATCCGGTGAGCCCTGGCCTTCAAAATGTTGAAGGTTGATCTTGCCGAGTTTGCCCGTGTTGATGACCTCCTCATTTTTACCAAGGACCCGGGCCATTGCCTGGCCATTCCCGAAATCAAAGAAGGTCGGATATTCATTCTCAGGCAACCACTCACTGGTGTCGGGAAGGGTGAACCATAGAGCCACTGAAAACGTGGACTGAATATTCTCGAGGGTGGCGATCAGGTAGTTATCCTTTCCGTTAAAGCTCAGCGCACTGTTTGGATTACCAAACCGGTCGGATGCCAGGGTTGCGCCAAAGGCAAAACCGTCGTATCCATTCCCGCTATAGTCCCTGGTATCGCCGTTAAAAGGCCAGTAGGCCACCTGGCAGGCGGGGAGCTTCTGCACGACCGACAGCGTCAGATGAGCGCCGTAACAGATGGTGGTATCCGGCTGCGGGATTTCTGCAGTGATCAGGTTGGCATAGACCGAGTCGGCGTACACATTTCCCGATCCTTCCGTCACCTCAACCCTGTAAAGGCTGGTTTCGGTGATCCAGATCCCCCGGGATGTTTCACCCGTGCTCCAGGAATACGAAGCAAAACCCTCACCCGCGTCGATGAAAAGACTATCGAGATTGCAATAAAAAGCACTATCGGACTGGAAAACATTCAGGGTGTCTGACACTGGACTGGCAATGACGGTCATTACCTGGCCAAGCATCAGCAGTGAAATAAAGAATTGCTTCATTGCGGAGTTCCCTTTAAGCGGGCAAAATTAGTAAAAAATTGTATTTCCCGATTTATGACGGAATTCAATCGAACGGTTCTCCTGACAAAGTAAATCCCAAGGATAACGTGAGGTCTGCAGATTTGTTATTCCAGACTGTCATTATTACAGTACCAGACTCCCAAAGAGGCGTTGGCAGGAAAATTGATCCAGTCACTGCCTCAATTGAAGCATATGAATCTGAATAATTTTACCATCAAATCACAGGAGGCGCTCCAGCAGGCCCAGGAGATCGCCACCGGCAACCAGCATCAGGCCATTGAAACCACGCATATCCTTAAAGGGATGCTTACGGTAGATGAGCATGTCATTCCATTTCTACTCAAAAAACTGAACATCAACATTGTTCATTTGCAGCAGGCCCTTGACAGGATCATTCAGTCCTATCCAAGGGTGGCCGGCGGAGAGCCCTATCTGACCCACGATGCAAGTATGGCTTTTCAGAAAGCGACAACTTATTTAAAAGAATTTAGTGATGAATTTATCTCCATCGAGCATGTTCTGCTCGGCATTCTGGCCGGAAAAGACACGGCGGCCCAATTGCTCAGGGACAGTGGTGTCACTGAAAAGGACCTTAAATCAGCGATCAGGGAACTCAGGAAAGGGAGCACGGTCACCAGTCAGACAGCAGAAGAGACCTATCAGGCCCTTGCCAAGTATGCCCGCAATCTGAACGAACTGGCCAGGCATGGCAAACTGGATCCTGTCATCGGAAGGGATGAAGAGATCCGGAGGATCCTGCAGATACTTTCCAGAAGGACGAAGAACAATCCCATCCTGATCGGTGAACCTGGTGTCGGCAAAACAGCGATCGCTGAAGGCCTGGCGCACCGGATCATCAATGGCGATGTCCCTGAGACACTTAAGTCCAAGCAGATCTTCTCACTGGATATGGGCGCATTGATCGCCGGTGCAAAATACAAGGGAGAATTTGAAGAAAGGCTGAAAAGTGTCATTAAAGAGGTCGCCGGTTCCGATGGTGAGATCGTGCTTTTTATTGACGAGATCCACACGCTGGTAGGTGCCGGTGCAAGCGAGGGAGCCATGGATGCGGCGAACATTCTGAAACCGGCCCTGGCCAGGGGAGAACTCCGTGCGATCGGGGCTACCACCTTAAAGGAATACCAGAAATACTTTGAGAAAGACAAAGCCCTCGAACGGCGGTTCCAGATCGTGATGGTGGGCGAGCCGGATACGATGGATACGATTTCCATCCTTCGCGGCCTGAAAGAACGCTACGAAACCCATCACCAGGTCAGGATCAGGGATGAAGCGATCATAGCCGCCGTAGAACTTTCACAGCGATATATCACCGACAGGTTCCTGCCCGACAAGGCCATTGACCTGATCGATGAGGCTGCCGCCAGGCTGCGGCTGGAGATCAATTCCCTGCCGGAAGACCTGGATGAGCTCGAACGCCGGATCAGACAACTGGAGATTGAACGCGAAGCCATCAAACGGGAGAATGATGAGCCCAAACTGCAGGTGCTGAACAAGGAGCTGGGCGAACTGACTGAAGAACGGACACGTCTGCAGGCACGGTGGAAAAATGAGAAGGAGGTTGTCGAAAAGATACAGCAGAACAAAAAGATGATCGAAGAGCTGAAGTTTGAGGCTGAGCAGGCCGAGCGTGAAGGAAACTATGGCAGGGTTGCCGAACTGCGCTACGGAAAGATCAAGGAAGCAGAAAGGGAACTGGATGCACTGGGCAAGAATCTGACAATGTTGCAGGGTGATTCACCCATGATCCGGGAAGAGGTTGTGGCTGAAGAGATCGCAGAGATCGTATCACGCTGGACGGGAATCCCTGTCAGCCGGATGCTGCAGAGTGAAAGGGATAAGCTGCTGAATCTGGAAGACGAGCTTCATAAACGTGTCATCGGCCAAAACCAGGCCATCCAGGCCATCGCTGATGCCATCCGGCGCAGCCGGGCAGGCCTGCAGGATCCCCGGCGACCCGTTGGGTCGTTCATCTTCCTGGGGACCACCGGCGTTGGAAAAACCGAACTGGCTAAAGCTCTTGCTGAGTTTCTGTTCAACGATGAGAATGCCATGGTCCGGATCGACATGTCGGAGTACCAGGAACGCCACACGGTGTCGAGACTGATCGGTGCGCCACCGGGCTACATTGGCTACGAAGAAGGCGGTCAGCTGACGGAAAAGGTCAGGAGAAAACCCTATTCGGTCGTGCTGCTCGATGAAATTGAAAAAGCACACCCCGATGTTTTCAATATCCTGCTGCAGGTGCTCGACGACGGGAGACTGACCGACAATAAGGGCCGGACAGCCGATTTCAGGAACACCATCATCATCATGACCTCCAACATCGGATCTCAACTCATCCAGGAACATTTTGAGGGAATGGGGAATACCCTGAATGAAAAAGTGTTCGAAGAAGCACGTGCGGAGGTCTTTGAGCTGTTGCGAATGACCATCCGGCCCGAATTCCTTAACAGGATCGATGAGATCATCATGTTCAAGCCCCTCACGCGGGACGAGATCAGGCAGATCGTGGTACTGCAGATCGCCAATATTAAGAAAACGCTGGAAAACAACGAGCTGCAGCTGGAAATATCGCCTGATGCCATCGAATTACTTGCCGGTAAAGGCTATGATCCCCAGTACGGTGCCCGGCCCCTCAAAAGGGTATTACAGAGGGACCTGCTAAACGAACTTTCAAAAATGATCCTGGCAGGAAAAGTCAGTAAGGACAGCGCCATTCAGGTTGGTGCAAAGGGAGGTGCCCTGGTCTTTGAGAATTGATTCCGGCCAGGATAAACCATATTCTTTTCTCATTGTAAAGAGCAAAAAGCAAAAAGCCAATATTAATTCAGATATTTGTTCTTTGATATTTGCTTTTTGATATTTGCTTTTTGATTTTATTAAAAACGTAATGAAAGGCACACAGATCCTATTCTGGGACTGGAACGGCACCCTGCTGGATGATGTGGAGGTCTGTGTCGCCTCGATGAACACGATGTTATCCAGGCGAAACAAACCTTTGCTCACCACGGAAGAGTACAGGGAGGTTTTCACTTTTCCCGTGATCGACTATTACCGGAAGATCGGGTGGGACCTGGAGGTGGAATCCTGGGACAGCGTGGCATTTGAATATATTGATCTTTACCTGAAAAACCTCCCGCAGGCGCCGCTGCACGCGGCTACCCTTTCAATACTGGAGTACTTTGCTGATAAGAATTACAGCCAGGTCATTCTCTCTGCGATGGAGCAGGATGCCCTGCTGGATTCCGTGAAGCAGAAAGGGATCAGTCATTTCTTCAAAAAAATTGCCGGACTGAACGATCACTATGCCTTCAGCAAGGCGGATATTGCCATCAAGGCCATGCAGCAGATGAACGCCAGCCCTTCCCGGGTGTGTTTGATCGGTGACACGCTACACGACCTTGAGGTATCGCGTCAGATGGGATGCGATTGCATCCTGGTGGCCGCAGGACATCAGAGCCTGCAAAGGCTGAGCGAAAAACACAGCCGGGTGATCAACGATCTGACTGAACTGAAAGGATTGCTTTAAAACAACCACGGGTACGTCCCCCCGATCAAGTCACGAACCTTAATTCCGGTGCAGGCACCGGAAAATCACCTACTCTTCCTGTTCAGCCTCAACATAGACCACCTCGCTGACCATATACCCGTTACGGTACTGTCGAATTTTCTGCAAACGGCCATCCTCCATAAAGTATTTCCACTCCCCTTCCCGCTTATCGTTGCTGTAAAGCCCGCTGACCATCAACCGGGTGTTGGGAAAGTACAGATGAAATTCTCCATTTCTCCTGTCATTTGTAAAAAAAGCGGTCAGCTTCCGGGTACCATCTGAATAAAACTGGTTCCACGGCCCCTCCTTTTGATCCCTGTTCCAGTAGAACTCTTCCGAGGTGTTACCGTTGGCGTAATAAGTCCTCCAGGTGCCCGAACGTAATCCTTTGTCATACTTTTCATCCGATATCAGCAAACCGTCTTGATCATAGTAGGTCCAAATACTGTCTTTTTTCGCTTCATGATAATTACCCTTTGCCATGACCTTCCCATTGGGATGATAGAGGACCACACGTTCCATCACACCGGGGATCACATGATTGGATAAAGCTTTTACCTGGCCTCCGGGGTAGTAATAGGTGAAGCTCCCCACCGGAAGATCGGCTTCAAACTGTCCGGTATAGAGCAGAATCCCCTCCGGATCTCTTTTTTCCCACCTTCCCTTTTTTTTGCCGGATGGATCCACCCTGTTGATACTATCCTGCCCAAAGGCGACTGCGCCTGGATGGACGATGATCAGGATCAGGAAATAAGGCAGCAGTAATCGTACGTTCTTCATCGGTGTTTCACTCAGCATCCTGAGATAACGAAAAAGGTTTCATTTTATTTAGGCAGGTCTGATTTTGCAATAACTTTGCAAATAAACAAATTTTCCGGCAGTCGATCCGGGATAAACAATTAATACTGTCCCTGTGGAGATCTATCCGTCGAAACTTCTTGAAGATGCCGTAAGGGAACTTTCCAGGCTTCCCGGGATCGGGAAAAGGACAGCGTTACGGCTGGCCCTGTTTCTGCTCAGGGAGGATGCCCAGGCATCGGAAGCGCTGGCAGGGGCCATCCTGCGGCTGCGCCAGCAAATCAGGTACTGCCAACAATGTTACAACATCTCTGATACGGATGTCTGTCCCATTTGTTCCAATCCGAAACGAAACCGGTCGATCCTCTGTGTTGTTGAAGATTCACGTGATGTTCTGGCCATCGAGAACACCGCACAATATACCGGGATCTACCACGTTCTGGGGGGCGTCATTTCACCGGTCGACGGCATTGGACCTCACGATCTGACCATTGATATGCTGGAACGAAAAGTTCAGGAGCAGGATATCGCAGAGGTCATCTTTGCCCTTCCTGCAACCATTGAGGGCGACACAACCAACTTCTACCTGTTCAAACGGCTGCAGGATTACAACATCAGGTTTTCCATCATCGCCAGGGGTGTTGCCATAGGTGACGATCTGGAATACACGGATGAGCTGACGCTGGGACGTTCGATCCTCAACCGGACGGCATATGAAGGACCGCTCCCCAGATGACACCATTCTGCTGAAGAATTCCCTGCTGAATGCCTGGTTCTGACCAGCGTGCATTACGTGTTTTCAACTTCTTCAAACAGGGCAAGCTGATTTTCAGTAACATAATATTCCCCCGGTACTCTTTTCGCAAAATTTTCCGTGTATTTCCGGATACACTTCTTGATCAGCTTCACTGGCGTTGTTTGACGCGCTTCACAATAATTCATCAGGGACCGTTTCTGCCGGGGGGACAACTTGATCTCAATGCTTTTAAACTTAACGCGCTTACGTTTTCGCATCCGTCAATCGTGTTGGTTCATCATTGCTTTGATTTGCGAACTTACGATGAAGTTCCGGATCAACCACAGGGTAATCCGGAAAACAATCCACAGAAGGCTGTTGATAACATCCTCCTTTCGGGTCAGGGATCAGAACCCGAAGATCTCCTGCAGTTTGCTGCGAAGCGCTGAGCCACGGAGTTCCCGCGCGATGATGCGTCCTTCGCGGTCGACAAGGACTGAAAACGGAATCGAACGAACGGCGTAGGACATGGCCAGCTTCGATTCCCACTTCTTCAGGTCGCTCACCTGCGTCCAGGTCAAAGAATCGTCCTGGATTGCCTTCAGCCAGGCGTCTCTTTTTTCATCCAGCGAAACACCAAATACTTCAAATCCACTTTCGTGGTATTTTCTGTACATGGCCACCACATTTGGATTTTCCCTGCGGCAGGGCCCGCACCAGGCTGCCCAGAAATCAACAAGAACGACCTTGCCCCTGAGGTCATACAGCGAGGCTGTATCTCCTTCGGGTGTGGGGGCAATGATGTCGGGCGCTATCAATCCGGGCCGGATGTACCGCCTGGAAGTCACCGCATAATGGAGTTCCCTGACATAGGCATTGCCCGGATACCGCTTGTACAATGAATCATCCAGCAGAGTGAATGTCTCAAAATAGTTATCCATTGACAGCCGGTTCGAATAAAACAAACAGGACGGAGAAGAGGGATTCGCTTCAAAAAAAGACTTTAAGTAGGCTTTGCCTGCACTGTCGGCCTGATTGTACTGTTGTTTGATTTGTACTTGCCGTTCCGTATCGGGGGGATCCATGGCCTTGGCACGATCGGCCTGTTTGTGCAGGGAATCCATCCTGGTTTCAAACTGCCGTACCCCCTGGCTGAGGGATTTCAATAGGGAACTGTGTGGCGATCCCTCTATGACCGGATTCCTGGCAATGGCACTGGCCTCACTGGTCACGCGGATGTTCTCCCCCGGCAGGATGACCAGGGTCAGGTAATTTCCCGGATCGAGTTTTAATTTGACAAATGCCAGTGACTTAACGTAAAATTTCAGAAAAAACTGACCCTTTTCATCAACCGATGTGCTGTCGATGATCTTGGGCTTCCGGTCAAAAGTTTCGACATAAATGGTTCGGTAAAGTGTGTCTATTTTCAGGCTGCCTGTGATCGTGATGTTCGGATCCTGGGCCAAAACAACATTGATTGTAAGGAAAAAACTAATCCAGGGAACTATTAATCTCCTCATTTATAATGCTTTGTAAATTAATAAACTTCTGCAGGCGAGCGGCAAATTTACAGTTTATTCTCATCCGGCTGCGTTTAATGAACAACTTAATAACAGGCCTGTTCACTTTCGGTTATTAAAATTTGTTTCGGTCTGCATCAACCCTGCGGGTTAAAATGTTAATTTTGGGAAATGGCAGAACAGATAAAAAATACGGACAGAGCACGGCTTAAAAATACCACCAGATCATCGGTAGCGCAGGCCGTTATTGACCAGGGCAAATTACCGCCCCAGGCGGTCGATCTCGAAGAAGCAGTCCTTGGAGCGCTGATGCTCGAGAAGGATGCCCTGGCAGCAGTGATCGACATCCTTAAACCGGAGATCTTCTACAAGGATGCGCACCATATGATCTTCAGCGCGATCCAGCGGCTTTTTTCACGGTCGGAACCCATTGATATCCTGACGGTTACCAATGAACTCAAGCAAAGCGGGCAACTGGAGATCATCGGAGGGCCGTATTACATTACACAACTTACCAACAGGGTGGCATCAGCTGCGAATATTGAGTACCATACACGCATCCTTCTTCAGAAATACATCCAGCGGTCCCTGATCGGCATTTCGACTGAAATCATTCACGATGCCTACGAAGACACGACCGATGTCTTTGATTTGCTCGATAAAGCTGAATCACATCTTTTCGACCTGAGCGAGCAAAATCTTCGCCGGAACTTTGCAGAAATGCATTCGCTGGTACATCAGGCTATCAATGAAATCCAGGCTGCGCGGCAGCATGCGGAAGGCATCAGTGGAGTCCCCTCGGGTTTCTCCGAACTGGACAGGGTGACATCAGGCTGGCAAAAATCAGATCTGATCATCCTTGCATCACGTCCAGGGATGGGCAAAACTGCATTCGCCCTTTCGATGGCGTGTAACGTGGCGGTTGGATTTAAGCGCCCGGTGGCCATATTCTCGATGGAAATGTCCTCGATCCAGCTGGTGACACGGTTGATATCCAGCGAGACTCAGTTACCGGTGGAGAAACTGCGGAAAGGGAGCCTTGAAAATTATGAATGGGAACAACTCAACGCCAAGATCGGAAACCTGATCGATGCCCCCCTGTACATTGACGACACGCCTGCCCTGTCCATCTTTGAACTTCGGGCGAAATGCCGGCGGTTGAAAGCCCAGCACGACATTCAGCTCATCATCCTGGATTACCTGCAGCTCATGTCAAGTCCTTCGGAAGGGCGGGGTAACCGCGAACAGGAGATCAGCAACATTTCCCGCTCGATGAAAAGTCTGGCCAAGGAGCTGAGCATACCCATCATTGCCCTGTCGCAGCTCAGCCGTGCCGTGGAAACAAGAGGCGGAACCAAACGGCCCATCCTGTCCGACCTGAGAGAATCAGGAGCCATTGAACAGGACGCTGACCTGGTGCTGTTCCTCTATCGGCCCGAATATTATAAGATCACCGAAGATGAACAGGGCAACTCCACCATTGGCCATGCAGAATTAAGCATTGCCAAACACCGTAACGGTGCACTAAAAGACATCAATCTCCGTTTTATTTCCAGATTCGCCAAGTTTACGGATGTAACCTCCGCTGAAACGGAAGTTGTACCATCAATGCCTGAACTGGGTTTCCGCCAGGCAGGAAGTGCGTACACGGTTCCCAGTAAAATGAACGATATGGAAGAAGATGAAGTAACCCCTTTCTAAAAGCTGATGAAACGACTGATCCTGTTGCTGATCCTCACCGTCCAGATGATCTCCTGCCAGGGTGCTTACCTGCTGATCCCCATGGACGAAACACAGAAAAATCATCTGAAAGCCTATGGCATTGCCTTCTGGGCCCTGGAACAGGACGTGGAGGTTGACTGGCTGTTGAATTTCAAAGGGGGTAGCTTCATGTGCAAATTTCACGAGTTAATTGAAAGCGAATGCATTATCAGGGGTGTAAGCTACCAGGTGATTGCCGATGCACAATCCACGGCCATCCTGATGGAAATTGCAGATCCCCAGGTAAATATGGATGTCGTTAAGCTTCAGAAAGCTCCGAAAGTCGCTGTCTATTCCCCAAAAAACAAACAGCCCTGGGACGATGCAGTAACCCTTGCCCTGACCTACGCTGAAATTCCCTATGACGTCGTCTATGATGAAGAAGTACTTAGCGGTGTTCTGCCCCTGTACGACTGGCTGCACCTGCACCACGAGGATTTCACAGGACAGTACGGCAAATTCTGGCGGACGTTCAAGGGAGTGGCCTGGTATGAGGAGGATGTGAGAATTACGGAAGAGATAGCCCGTGGACAGGGATTTGATAAAGTTTCACAATGCAAACTGGCCGTCGCTAAAAAAATCCGTGATTTTGTGGTGGGTGGAGGTTATCTGTTTGCCATGTGCTCGGCACCGGATAGTTTCGATGTGGCACTGGCTGCCGATGGCGTGGACATTTGCGATGTAATGTTCGACGGCGACCCGATGGACCCGGATGCACAGCAAAAGCTGAATTACGACAACTGTTTCGCATTCACCGGATTCATAATCAGCACCAACCCTTTTGAGTACGAAATTTCATCGATCGATGTAACCGATTCCAGGCGTGTACCGAAAAACAGCGACCTCTTCCTTTTATTCGAATTCTCCGCTAAATGGGATCCCGTGCCCACCATGCTCTGCCAGGATCACACCAAGATCATCCCGGCATTCATGGGCCAGTCAACTGCTTTTGACAAGCGCTTCCTGAAACCGCACGTACTGATCCTGGGAGAAAATAAATCACTAAATGAAGCACGCTACATTCACGGCGAATATGGAAAAGGAACCTGGACATTCCTGGGTGGGCACGATCCGGAAGATTACCAGCACCTGGTGGGTGACCCGCCCACCGACCTCAACCTTTACCCCAACTCACCGGGTTATCGCCTGATTCTCAACAATATTCTGTTTCCTGCAGCCAAAAAGAAAAAACTGAAAACATAACCTGACAGGAGTCCCTCTGTCAGAACTCCAGCCAGTCCATGCGATAAATGAACTCCGTGCGGTTAGACTCCCCGTCAACGACCGCAATGACGTAGTCATCACATTCCATCGGATTCACGTATCCAAAGTCGACCACTCCGTCTCCAACCTGTTCATTGATATTGTTCAACCTGACCCTGAAATCAAAGATGCCATCCCGGATGTAGCTACAGTCAGCGTCTTTGATCAGCTTATAACCCGCATCGACGACAGCGGTAAATTGCAGGCTGTCGTATTTCACAGTCAGACCCTCAAAAGAGCCGGCAGGCATGGTGATCTGATCACTGGATTCGGACCATAAGATCTGCTGATACCCGTCGAGGGTGACAGGATAGGCCGAGTCGGACTCATAGTCCCTGATGAGCGTGTTGTGGGGAACCTTGAAATCAAATAAGATCTTCCCGGAGGAGATGCCCATGTTCGTTATGGAACAGGTTCCTGCAGGGCTGTCGCGATGGATGATCAGATTTTCGTATCCATAGGTGGTGACGGAACCTTCCGACAGGTAAAGTGCACTGATGGTGCCAGTTATTTTTCCCGAAACGATGTCATCGGTACCGGTGCCGCCAAAGTCAATCACAAAGGTCTTTGGGTATGAATCCGGCGTGGCAGGATCAGCCGTGACGATTCCTCCCCGCAGCTGATATGAACCATCCGGATTGGACGAAAGGGAATCATTCAGTGATTTTGCCATCTGATCAACATAGAAAAACAAAGCGCTGCAGGTGACATAAGTCTGCATGAAATCTTCTGAAATGGGCCGGAAATCATAGATCACCGGATCTTCATCTTCGCAGCCGGAGAAGGAGATCGGTACCGTAAGCAGGAGGAACATCCATAACAAGAGGGAAGTGCGTATGTGCTCATTCTTCTTCATAGAGGCAGGGATCTTTGCGTTGGAACGTTAAAAAATTAAACGGATACGGATTTTTCTCATCAGGTTCATTTTCAAGTTTTTCCACCAGGATCCATTCCGAAAGATCAATTTCAGGGAAAAACGTATCGGCATCGAATGAATGTCTTATCAGGGTAATGTAGAGCCGGGTGGCAAACGGAAGAAACTGTCTGTAAACCGATCCTCCCCCGATGATGAAGTTTTCATTGTCATCATCCATTTTCTCAATGGCTTCCTGGATCGAATAAGCCATCTCGCAACCGGGAATTTGTTCGCTGCGGTCATCAGAGATGACGATATTGCGGCGGTTCTTCAGCGGGCGGAAAGGCAGCGATTCGAAGGTCTTTTTACCCATCACCACGGTGCGGCCAGTGGTGAGCTGCTTGAAACGTTTCAGATCCGCCGGCAGATGGCACAGGAGCTGATTATCCCTTCCAATGGCAAAATTCTGAGCGATCGCAACTATAATGGCAATTTCTTTCATAAGGTGCAGGTCAGCAGTCATTGGTCATGGCATTAAACGGAAATTTCGCCCCTGATGGCTGGATGGAAGAGGTAATTTTCCAGTTTGAAATCATCGTAGGTAAAGTCGAAAATATCATTGATTGCAGTATTGATCACCATTTGCGGAAGAGGAAACGGCGTTCTGGTTAGCTGAAGTTTAACCTGGTCCAGGTGATTGAGGTATATATGGGCATCCCCGAGGGTGTGGACGAATTCGCCGGCACGGAGCCCTGCCACCTGGGCGATCATCATGGTCAGCAATGAATAGGAGGCAATATTGAAAGGAACACCCAGAAAGATGTCACAGCTTCGCTGATACAGCTGACAGGATAACCTACCGTTGGCGACGTAGAACTGGAACAGAAGATGGCAGGGCGGCAGGGCCATCTGGTCAAGTGCGCCCACGTTCCAGGCACTAACGATGATCCTTCTGGAATCAGGGTTCATCCGGATGGCTTCAACTACCTGAGCGATCTGGTCGATGTACGTTCCATCCCCGGAAGGCCACGAACGCCACTGGTAACCGTAGACCGGCCCAAGCTCTCCGTTTTCATCTGCCCACTCATCCCAGATGGTCACCTTGTTGTCGTGCAGGTACTGAATGTTGGTGTCTCCTCTGAGAAACCATAATAATTCGTGGATGATGGAACGCAGGTGAAGTTTTTTGGTTGTCAGAACCGGGAAACCTTCTTCCAGATCAAAGCGCATCTGGTATCCAAAAACACTGATGGTGCCGGTGCCTGTCCGGTCCTTTTTCGGCACACCGTGTTTCATTACGTGGTCAAGAAGATCCAGGTATTGTTTCATCCATTTAACGCTTCTGCTGTTTATCCAATAATGCTCCCGATGATGGTTGCCGAGAACAGGGCTGCCAAGGTCCCTCCGACCAGTGCACGCATACCGAGCCGCGAAAGGTTCACCCGCTGGTTGGGAGCCAGAGCGCCGATGCCCCCGATCTGGATCCCGATTGAACTGAAATTGGCAAAACCACATAAGACATAGGTTGCAATGATGATTGATTTTTCCTCAAAAAAAGCCTGGGCGGCAACATATTCTTTCAGGGAAATGTATCCGATCATTTCATTGAGAATGGTCTTTTCTCCCAGCAACTGCGCCACCAGGGCGGTGTCTTCCTTGCAGACACCAATGGCCCAGGCGATGGGTGAAAGGGCATATCCAAGGATGAACTGCAGGCTGAAATGAGTGTAGCGACCATCGGTCATACTGGTGATGGCTGTATTCAGGGTTGTCCAGTCCCCGATTTTCATCAGGATGAAATTCACCATGGTGATCAGGGCAATGAAAACAATCAGCATTGCTGCAACATTCACGGCAAGTTTCAGTCCCTGGGTGGTTCCGTTGGCGATGGCTTCAAGGATGTTGGAGCCAATCTTTTCCCTGGTCACCTCTACGTGTTCCTGGATCGGCTCGGTTTGCGGAACAAGCAATTTTGCAGCGACCACTCCGGCGGGTGCGGCCATGACGGAAGCGCTGATCAGGTGTTTGGCAAACAGCATCTGGCTATGGGGATCGGAGCCGCCCAGCAGGCCAATGTAGATGGCCAGCACCCCGCCGGCAATGGTGGCCATCCCGCCAGTCATCACCAGCATGATCTCTGAGCGGTTCATCCTGCTCAGATACTCTTTGATCAGCAGTGGAGCTTCGGTCTGACCCAGGAATATGTTGCTGACACTTGAAAGACTTTCCGCCCCTGATATTTTCAACAATTTGGTGAGCGCCCACGCCAGCGCATATACTACCTTTTGTATGATCCCGTAATAGAATAAAATGCTGGTAATGGCACTGAAAAAGATGATCGTCGGTAAGATCTGGAACGCAAAGGTGATCAGTGAATCCTCCACCTTTCCGGTGACCATGGATTCAAAAAGAAAAGCGCTGCCGTCCTTTGAAAAATCAAGTATCTTGATGAAGATCCTGCCGATGAGTTCAAAAAAATACTGAACTGCCGGCACTTTCAGCACAAGGAAGGCAATGATGATCTGCGTGAGCAGACCCAATCCGACCACGCGCCAGGAAATGGCTCTCCGGTTAGTGCTGAGCAAATATCCGAGCCCGACCAGAATGACAAGTCCCAGCAAACCACGCAGTAGGGAAACCGCCTTCAGTCCCTTTGAATCCGATGGTTTTGCCTGATGGTGCACCGGCCCCGGAGCCGGCTGGACAACCGTGTCCTGCACCAGCATGGCGGTCGGCTCGCCAGGAGCTGCCGATGCAGACCATTGGCCGGTAAGAACTGATTTAATGGCATGAACTCTGCTCTCCGAAGCCAGCACTGAACTGCCTGACAACACTGCCAGAAAAACCAGCCACCATACGATCTTCCTCATCATGCGCAATGAATTAAGAAATTGTCGGATTACTCTTCAGGTGCAGCGCCTTTCTTTTTTTTCTTTCTGCGGTTAATTTCATCCCTGATAAGGGAGGCTTTTTCATATTCCTCGCCCTCAACAGCTTTTTCAAGCAGTTTCTGAAGTTCATTCAGCGAAAGGTCTTTGTGTTCGGAAAATGCAATGTCGTCGTTGTATTCCTGTTTTTCCCTTGACTTTTCCCCTTCCATTTCAATCCCGGCAGCCTGAAGGATCGTATCATAGGTATAGACCGGGCACCGGAAACGCAGTGAAAGTGCCACTGCATCCGAGGTTCGTGAATCGATCTCGAATCGCTCCCCCTCGTGCTCACAGATCAACAATGCATAAAAGACACCCTCATGAAATTTATTGATAATGACTTCTTTAATTTCTATGCTGAACTGTTTGGCGAAATTTCTGAAAAGATCGTGGGTCAGCGGACGGGATGGTTTCATTTTTTCAAGCTCCATGGCGATGGCCTGGGCTTCAAATCCACCAATGATAATGGGAAGCCTTCTTTTGCCACTCGCCTCTGCCAGAATCAGGACATAGGCCCCACTCTGTGACTGGCTGTAGGACATGCCAACGATCTTGAGCCGGATCTTCTCCATTTTATGACAGGCTTAATGCTGAATCCATGATTGGTCAGGTAAAAGTATTACTTTTTTCCAAAACTTCTCATATTGGACGGAATTTGAATTGATAATATACATAAAATATTGCATATCAATATATTAAAATAAATGTTCATCAAATTTTTTAAATAAAAAAAACTTTTTATTTTTGCTTTTCCTTCATCAAGAATACAAATTTAATCCTACACGCATGAAAAAATTAACGCTTCTGATGGCATTATCCATAATGCCGGTTTTTTTGTTTGCAAGTGAAGCCGATCTGCCTTTGCCTGATCTTAAGGAACTTTACCGTGAAGGATGGTCATTACTGAATTATGGATTCATTATCATCATCATTGGGATGCTTTTTGGTTTGTGGCAATATGTCACCATCCGGAGAATACGCGTCCATAAGTCCATGTCAGATGTATCCAACACCATTTGGGAAACCTGTAAGACTTACCTTTTTCAACAGGGTAAGTTCCTGGCGATTCTCTTCGGCATCATAGCGGTAATCATTCTTTATTATTTCATCGGGCTGTCGCATCTCTCCATACCCAAGACGATGCTGATCCTGTTCTGGACATTGATCGGGATCCTGGGATCGTACAGTGTGGCTTGGTTCGGCATCCGGATCAACACCCTGGCCAACAGCCGCACGTCGTTTGCTGCGCTGAAGAACAAGCCTTTCAATGTGATGTCCATACCGATGCAGTCAGGCATGAGCGTGGGTTTATTGCTGGTATGTGTCGAGCTGATCATGATGCTGATCATTCTGCTTTTTGTGCCTTTCTCGAGTGCGGGAGCCTGCTTTGTCGGATTTGCCATTGGCGAGTCGCTCGGAGCCAGCGCCCTGAGGGTAGCCGGCGGGATCTTTACAAAGATTGCCGACATCGGCGCCGATCTGATGAAGATCGTATTCAAGCTTCCGGAGGATGACCCACGCAATCCCGGTGTGATTGCCGACTGCACGGGTGACAATGCCGGCGACAGTGTCGGTCCCACGGCTGATGGTTTTGAAACTTACGGTGTTACGGGTGTCGCCCTGATCTCCTTCATCGTGCTGGCCATCAATTTCGGCACGCTTAGCATCTTCCCTGACCAGCAAGCAGCATTACGGTTCCAGAGCAACCTTATTGTTTGGATTTTCATGATGCGTATCTTGATGATCGTGACTTCTCTGGCAGCTTATTATCTCAACCTGGGTCTTGCGAAAGTCAGGTTTGGGAAGGCCGATAAATTCAACTTCGAAACCCCGCTCTCCAACCTGGTCTGGATCACTTCGATCCTTTCGATCATTGTGACCTATATCGTCAGCTATCTGCTGATCGGCGACATCACCATCGGAACCGCGGTGGTCACGTCGCTCTGGTGGAAGCTGGCCACCATCATCAGTTGCGGAACGCTGGCAGCAGCTCTGATCCCTGAGTTCACCAAGGCCTTTACCAGCACCAAATCAAGGCATGTGAAAGAAATTGTCACGGCATCAAGGGAAGGAGGAGCCTCCCTTACCATCCTGTCAGGTATGGTCGCGGGCAATTTCAGCGCCTTCTGGGAAGGCATGGTCATCGTCGGCCTGATGGTGGTCGCTTATCTTACGAGCACGCTTGGGCTGGATCAGTTCATGACGTATCCGACCATCTTTGCCTTCGGTCTTGTGGCCTTCGGCTTCCTTGGAATGGGGCCTGTCACCATAGCGGTGGACAGCTACGGACCTGTGACGGACAATGCACAATCGGTCTACGAGCTCTCGCAGATCGAAAACCGACCGGGCATCAAGGAAGAGATCAAAAAGGACTTCGGATTCGAGCCCAATTTTGAATCCGCCAAATATCACCTTGAGGTGAACGATTCGGCAGGGAACACCTTCAAGGCAACGGCAAAGCCGGTTCTTATCGGCACCGCTGTGATCGGCGCCACCACGATGGTCTTTTCCATCATCCTCCTGCTGGCCAAAAACGGCTTGCTGAACATTGAGCTGACCTCCGCCCAGGTCATCCTGGGATTCGTCACGGGAGGTGCTGTCATTTACTGGTTCTCCGGCGCATCCATGCAGGCTGTCACAACCGGTGCCTACCGCGCAGTGGAATTCATCAAGAAGAACATCAACCTGAACAAGAAGGAAGCCGACATCAACGACTCGAAGAACGTGGTCAAGATCTGTACGAAATATGCCCAGGCCGGCATGTGGAACATCTTCGCCGTCATTTTCTGCCTTACCCTGG
The DNA here is from genome assembly GCA_035342335.1 of Bacteroidales bacterium. Classification (NCBI taxonomy): domain Bacteria; kingdom Pseudomonadati; phylum Bacteroidota; class Bacteroidia; order Bacteroidales; species Bacteroidales bacterium. Next base: position 47,461 of record DAOQWY010000019.1, on the reverse strand, counting down.
CATTTGCCTTCATTGATCCCAACTTCTTCGTCGCCTACCTGATCTCCCTTGCCACCTTCGGCCTGTTCCAGGCGCTTTACATGGCCAATGCCGGAGGGGCATGGGATAATGCAAAAAAAATCGTCGAAGTCGACCTGAAAATGAAGAACACACCCCTGCACGAAGCCACTGTCATCGGCGATACCGTTGGAGATCCCTATAAGGATACTTCCTCTGTCGCCATGAACCCGATCATTAAATTCTCTACCCTGTTCGGGCTGCTGGCTGCTGAGATCTCCATCCAGATGATCCTTGGAGGATTCAAAACAGCATCCATCTGGATCGGCCTGATCTTCTTTATCATCGGTTTATTTTTTGTTTACCGGTCATTCTTCGGAATGAGGATCAAAAAACAGTAAAGTTATCCTGCTTATGAAAGAGGGTGTCTCAATGCAAGGCACCCTCTTTTTTATGCTTGTAGGTTCACAGCATAATCGTATTTTTGCATTGTTATTTCGCAAACAAAAGAGGGGGTATCCATTTTTTTAACCACCAAGGTGCACAAAGTACTTCACAAAGTTGCACTAAGTCGTTGATCTTCAAATAAAATGTCTTTGTGTACCATAGTGAAATCCTTTGTGTTCCTTTGTGGTTAAGCATCCATGATACACCCTCCTATAAATTTACAATATACATGATCACCAATAACTTTATTCTCCGTCACAATGGTCCGCGGCCGGAAGAGGTCCGGAAGATGCTGGATAAGATAGGCGTTTCATCCCTGGACGAACTAATTGATATCACCATCCCCAGGACGATTCGCCTGGAAAAACCGCTCAATCTGCCCAAAGGGATGAATGAGTACCAGTACCTCCGGCACCTGAAGGAGATCGCTTCCAGAAACAAGATTTACAAATCCTTCATCGGACTGGGGTATTACAATACCATCACCCCTGGTGTCATCCAGCGCAACATCCTGGAGAATCCGGGCTGGTACACATCCTATACCCCCTATCAGGCAGAGATATCGCAGGGCAGGCTCGAGGCGCTGCTGGTGTTCCAAACCATGGTTTCCGATATGACCGGTATGCCCATGTCGAACTGCTCACTCCTCGACGAAGGGACGGCCGCTGCCGAGGCGATGATCATGGCGTATAACGCGCGCTCAAGAGAGTCGGTAAAACGGGGAGCCAACCGGTTCTTCGTGTCGGAAGAAGTCTTCCAGCAGACCCTGGATGTGGTCACCGGCAGGGCGAAACCGCTGGGAATCGAGATTGTGAAAGGGGAGCACCAGGAGTTTGTGCCGGATGAAAGCTTTTTCGGAGCACTGGTCCAGTTCCCGGCTGAGAGAGGGAATGTGTATGACTATCGGTCCTTTGCTGAAAAAATTCACCAGGCGGGGGTCCTCCTCTGCGTGGCTGCCGACCTGATGAGTCTGGCGCTGCTCAAGCCGCCGGCCGAATGGGGAGCCGATATTGTGGTCGGATCTTCCCAGCGCTTCGGGATCCCGATGGGATACGGCGGTCCGCACGCTGCCTTCCTGGCCACCTCCGACGAGTATAAGCGCCACATGCCGGGCCGGATCATCGGAGTTTCGGTGGATGCCCAAGGGAACAGGGCGCTCCGGATGGCCCTGCAAACCCGCGAGCAACATATCAAACGCGAAAGGGCTACCTCCAACATCTGCACGGCCCAGGCCCTGCTGGCCACCATGGCTGGGATGTACGCCGTGTATCACGGTAAAGAGGGTATACATGAAATAGCACGACATATAAATATCCTGACAGGCGTCCTGGCACAGGAGGTTGTTAAATATGGTTACAGGCAATGCAACGAATCTTTCTTTGACACCCTGGAGGTCGAGATCCCGGCCGGCGTGAGCATGAATGCCATCTGCAGCCTTGCCCTTGAACAAAAAATGAACTTCAGGTATATCGATGAGCACAGACTGGGCATCAGTGTGGACGAAACCACCGAGCTGGCAGATATCAACCTGATACTGAATATCCTGGCGAAAGCAAACCACATTCCGTTCACCACTTTTATCTGCCATCCGAAGGAATGTGAAAAAATCCGTACCTATCCGGGGGACCTGGAAAGAAAAAGCGAATATCTGACCCATCCGGTTTTCAATTCCTATCATTCCGAAACAGAGTTGATGCGCTACCTGAAGATCCTTGAAAACAAGGATCTGGCCCTTAACCGGACCATGATTCCGCTGGGTTCCTGCACAATGAAGCTGAATGCGGCCGCCGAAATGTTCTTTATGAGCTGGCCCGAATTTGCCGAGATACACCCCTTCGTTCCGCTGGACCAGGCGCAAGGCTATACGCTGCTGATCAGCGAGATGAACAGGATCTTCTGTGAGATCACCGGTCTTGCGGCTATGTCGTTCCAGCCCAACTCCGGAGCTGCGGGCGAATACACGGGCATGATGGTGATCCAGGCGTATCACAGGGCGAATGGTCAGGGACACCGTAACGTGTGCCTTATCCCCTCCTCCGCTCACGGCACCAATCCAGCCAGTGCCCACATGGCCGGCATGGAGATCGTTGTTGTCAAATGCGACGAAATGGGAAACATCGACCTCACCGACCTGCGTGAAAAGGCAGTCGCCCATCGGGACAATCTGTCAGCGATCATGGTGACCTATCCCTCCACACACGGGGTTTTTGAAGAAGGAATCCTGGAGTTGGTGAAGATCGTTCACGAAAACGGAGGTCAGGTGTACATGGATGGCGCCAACATGAACGCCCAGGTCGGGCTCACCAGTCCGGGGCAGATCGGCGCCGACGTTTGCCATCTCAACCTGCACAAGACCTTTGCCATCCCGCACGGCGGCGGCGGTCCGGGAGCAGGTCCCATTGGGGTGGCCCGGCACCTGGCCGAATTTCTGCCATCCCATCCCCTTACGCCCACCGGAGGGAAAAATCCAATCCCTGCAGTCGCTTCTGCTCCCTATGGCAGTGCTTTCATCCTGCCGATCTCTTACGGATATGTGAAGCTGCTCGGAGCAGTAGGACTGGCAGAGGCCACAAAATATGCCATTCTGAATGCAAATTACCTGCTGGCCTGTTTGAAAGACCACTATAAGATCCTTTATACCGGTAAAAATGGCACCTGCGCGCATGAGATGATCCTCGACTGCAACGAGTTCCACCGGACGGCCGGAGTGGAGGTCATTTCCCTTGCCAAGCGGTTGATGGATTACGGATTCCACGCGCCAACCGTGGCATTCCCGGTTCACGGCACCCTGATGGTGGAGCCTACGGAAAGTGAGCCGCTTCGCGAGCTGGATCGTTTTGTGGCAGCGATGGTCGAAATCCGGAGAGAGATCCAGGAAATTGTCGACGGGAAAGCAGATCCGGCCAGCAACGTGCTCAAGAATGCACCGCATACAGCGGCGATGGTGATGAGCAGTCGCTGGGAGTATCCGTATTCCCGTGAGAAAGCCGTTACACCGGCACTGCTGGAAACGAAGTACTGGCCTCCCGTGACGCGGATAGATGATGCGTACGGCGACCGGAACCTGATGTGCACGTGCGAACTTTGATCTTACGTCCGCAGATACGATGCTCCATTAATATCAACGATACAACCCGTCATATAGTCATTCCCTTCAGAGGCAAGAAACGTGACCAGGCGGGCGATTTCTTCGGGTCGTGCCACGCGGTTCAGCGGGCTCTGTGCACGGATCTCATCTCCACGTGGAGGCATCAACCCGTCGGCAGCCATGTCGGTGTCGACCCAACCGGGTGCCACGGTAAAGACCAGCACATTGTGGGGCGCCAAAGCCTTCGCCATGGATTGTCCCAGCGCGTTGAGTCCCGCCTTGCTTGCTCCATATGCGAATGCCGTGGGCTCCCCGCGAAAGGCGCCCCGCGAGGAAATGTTAATGATCCGGCCACTCCCCTTCTCCAGCATGTGGTTGGCAACCAGAAAGGAAAGGTTGGCCACGCCGGTCAGGTTGGTGTCCATCGTCCGTTTCCAGGCCTGCTGCCAGGCATCATAAGTCATCCGCAGGAAGTCCACCTCCTCGTAAATGCCGGCATTGTTCACCAGGATATCTATTTTCCCAAGCTTTTCGATGGTCTGATCCACCATGCGCACCAGGTCCATGGGCCGGACCATATTACCCTGTACCAGGATATGGCTGGTACCCTTTAAAAGAGAAAGGGTCTCTTCTGCTTTGGAAAGGTTATGATTATAATGAAGGGCCACTTGTGCACCGGCGCCAGCCAGCGCCACGGTAATGGCCCTGCCGATGCCGCGGGAGGAGCCGGTGACTAAAGCTGCTTTCTGGGATAAATCAAGCTTCATGGGGTGGTTATTCGGGTTATTCGTGGTCATTCTTGGTCATGCGTGGTCATTCGTGGTCATTCGTTGTCATTCATCGTCATTCATTGTCATTTATTGCACATCCAGGGTTCTTAATTTACAGCATATGCCAATTGCAGTTTAATATTGGTCACACCTCCATTTAAGCCGGTTGTCACAATAAAAGCTGTGAAATCATCAAAAAACTTTCCTCTGAGAAATATCCATTGTGAATCCTTGTGCAGGTGTTTCACATGCTGGATATCGTCTTCATCAACAGGGTAAAGGACATTGAGAGCGGCCTCAAAAAGCAGTGCAGAGCTTTCGTCATGGAGTAAAAAGTCCTTTTTGATTACCGACATGAGGACCGGGCAATCAAGATCGATATGGATTGGTTCGATCATATTAACTGCTGAGCCGTTGACATTGATGTAATTATCGCTTCCACACGAAGAGGCTCCTGATCCGGTTTCAATAAAACTTACATCGATTTTATAAAACGTACCTGAAAATACCTTACTAACTGTACTCTGATCAACCTCTTCCCATTGGATATCAATATTGCTTTTTACGAATGATTCAATGAGTTTTTGACTGTCCGGATCAATTGTCTGGGCGAAAAGGTTAACGATAAACATGAAAGCGGTGAAGGAGCTAATGAGTTCTCTCATTTCGTTTTTAATTTTAGTGACAAGATGAAGATAATGGAATTTTGAGATCCAGGAGGCAAATGTAGTGGAAAAATGCATATCTCCACAGTCCGCTCCCTTCTATAACATACACACTGATAATTATTTATAATATGATCCGGAGAGATTAGACCATCGTAATTGTCAATTGTCGTCGCTCTTCGGTAAACCAGATATTTTCTGTAACTGCGCTATATCCTCCCTGTTTGAGAAATTATTGCCACTCACTTAATCCACGTTCAAATTTAATGTTATAAATCGCACCTTCCGACCAAATCACCTCCAATTCTTCTTTTTGAAACGGAAGATTTTCCATAGTGCCGACAACACCTTTTACCCGATCTTGAAGATTTTTGATTTGGGCATTTTGGTTGAATTGATTTATAAAACCGGGCCAGGTATCAATACCTATAATTTCACACGGTGTGTTTTCTCCTAACATTATTGATTGGCCGCCTGTTCCGCAACCAAATTGATTGGCCGCCTGTTCCGCAACCAATATCTGCAATTTTGGATTTTTCGTTAAGACCGTCTATAAAACTCAATGCTTTGAGCGTCATTTCAGGACTTCCTGGTCCTTGCCGTTCTGTGTTTGAAAAATAATCATGGATAATGTTCAACTCAAATTCGTAAATCGTATGTTTTTCGCTGCTCATAAAATGTCGTGGTTAAATTTCATTATTTGTCAATCCGCCGTGCTGTTATCCTGCTTGCCTCGAACGTTAGTGTAAATTCATCGATTGTACATCCAATTTGTCAGAAGATCCGAGAAATATACACCACAACCGACAAATAACGCGAAGCGTCCCGCAATCCGGCGGTATAAACTCCGCGCCGAGCAAATAACCATGAATAACGCGAGGCGCTTCAGCGCCGAGCAAATGACTATGAATGACCACTAATCACCTTCAATGACCCTCACTCCGGTGTTACTTGCCATCGTCTTGATCACCCCGAAGAACAGGGGATTATCCTTAAAGCCCTCTTCCAGGATATCAGCGATTGTGTCCATTTTTGAGCTTGGGCAAACGGCAAGGACAGAAGAGCCGCCGCCACTGACATTGAAACCAAACGCCCCCGCATCCAGTACTCTTTTTTTAATCTCCTGGTACCCTGGAATAGCGGCACTGCGGACAGGTTCGGCGATGTAATCGACACTGATGGCGCGGCCGAACTCTTCAATGTCGCGGGTGTGGATGGCGTGAATGACACGCGCGCAGCGCGCCATCTGCTCTTTCAGCTTCTCCTGCCCGATCTCGTAGGTGATGAATCCCCTGGTGGTACGCTGACTTTTACGTATGACAGCCAGCACGATCGGCATCTCACAGACGTCCAGTCTCAACACGTCGATCGGATTGTAGCTTTTTACCAGCACAAAGCCGCCCAGGATTCCGCCAGCAACATTATCCGCATGCGGCGATCCGCCGGAAGCGATCTCTCCCATACGGGCGATATCGATCATCTCGTTGGTGGTTAGCTTCAGGTCCAGTAACTCATTCAACCCATAAACGCAGGATGATGCTGAAGCGCCTGTCGTTCCAAGTCCGCCGCCGGAGATCATGTTCTTGTGCAGGACGATGTGCATCCCCTGCTGAATGTTTTTCCGTTTCAGCAATTCCAGTACGGCCAGGGTGGCCACGTTGTCCTGAATATTCAGGGGAATTTGCTGGTGATTGCCGGTAATGTCAAACGTCAGCTTTCCGGAATCATTCAAGGTGATCATTATCTCATCGTGTGGTTCCTTCAGTGTAAGGGCAAAGATATCATACCCCGGGCCCACGTTGGCACTGGTGGCAGGGGCAAACAATTTCACAGATCTCATATCAACCCCCTTTCTTTCAGTAGAGCTGCCAGAATAGTGGTTTTAGGTTCGCTCAGGGGTGTCAGCGGCGGGCGCAGGGTGCCGTCGATGACTCCCATTAACTCCAGGGCTTTTTTTGCACCCATGGGATTGGTCTCAAACCGGCAGGCTTCAAACAGGGGGTAATAGGAATTATGGAGCTCCCTTGCCTTTTGATGGTTCCCTTCCAGGGCGAAATGGATCATCTTTGCCATCACATCCGGAATCACATTACCTGAAACGGTAAAGCTTCCTGCACCGCCAAAAGCCACAAGCGGATAGGCAGTGGTATCCTTGCCGGTAAAGACCAGAAAATCATCGTTCCTGGTCAGATAAATGATCTTGGCCAGATGGTCGAGCTGTTTGTTGCCATCCTTGGTGGCGACAATATTGGGATGCTTGGCCAGCTGTGCGGTCATTTCAGGAGTCAGTTCCACTCCTGTGCGATTTTTTGAATTATGTAAAATAATAGGAATGGGAGAGGCATCTGCCAATTGCTCAAAGTATTTCATCAGCGCCGTAGCAGAGGGTAGTATGAGGAAAGGAGTGAAAGCAACCGCGTAATTTGCCCCGGTGTCGGCATACATCTTGGCCCGGTCAATGGATTCACGGGTACCTGCCAGGCAGATGTCCGGAAGGATCAGCTTTTTCCCATTAGCCTCCCCGACAATAATTTGCACCAGTCGCTTCACCTCGTCGTTCGTCATCAGTGAATTTTCCCCTGTGACTCCCAGGGGAGCGATCCCGTCAATTTCAGATTCCACCTGTCTGCGAACCAGGCGACGAAGAGCCGGCTCATCCAGAGAATAGTCCTTTTTAAATGGAGTGATCAGTAACGTATAGGCACCTTTTTTCATAAAATAGAATTATGTATGGTAAATAGATAAGAAAATATGTTCAGGAATCCCAATCAGGCCAGGTTGTATTTTTCCAAAACCGCAGGTGTTGGTTCTCCCTGTTCTGACCAGTTTCTCACCTTATAATATTTTCGGATCAGGTTAGTAAAGAACTCTTTCTCCACCTTCTTGCCCCGCATGAATCCGGCCAGCATTTCTTCCTGGAAGAAGCGTTCAGGCATCCGGTCATCGGTATATTTACGGCCATTCCGGATATTGTACCGCCGGGCCAGATGAGTAAGTTTTGCACCCAGTTCCCGGAGCGATTCCTCGGTATGGTCAAGGCCGGTGGCTGCATTCAGCAGCGGAGCGAGCCGGTTGAGTCCCAGAGGAAGAAAATCGCACACTACCAAACAGTTGCGTGCATTGATCTCATCCAGTCCTGAAGCAACCGATTCGGGAATATCGTCGATGGTGAAGTCAGGTCCCATTTCCTGCTCGGTCATCCAGAGACGTGTGTGGCTGGCGAAGTCGGCTACGGAAAGTACCACGCCCATCGTGAGGCAACCTTTAGGATTGACTCCCGACATTTCCATGCCATAAATATTGATGGCAAAATCGGAGCTGTTCTTCCCAATACGCCGGGCAGCAATGCGTGAACCATCGGAGAACAACTTACCAATACCACTTTTCATGGCCATCCGCAGGATCATTTCCCGCTGCGCTTCTGCATTACCCCATTCCAGTTTCAATCCATCCCAATCATCGATCAGTCCCTTTTCGTAGCATTCCATCGCGAACGACATCGTCACACCGGTACTGATCGTATCCAGACCCAGATCGTTGCAGAGTTCATTGGCCCAGGCGACATCCTTAATATTAAAAACAAGGCAGCCGGAACCCAGGAAAGCCGTTGTTTCATATTCAGGGCCCTCGATTTCGTGACCGTCCCACCGGGCAAACTTGGAGCACCGGATCGAGCAGCCGAAGCAGGCCGTATCTTTCCAGTTCAGGACCTCTCTGGCCGTTTCGGAACTGATTTCCTCAAACCGGTCGGAAACCACTTGCTGGAAATTTTTCACCGGGAGGAACTCGTATCCCTGTCCGCTGCGGATGCACTTCATGGTTCCCTTGACCCTCCTGAACTTCACACCGGCGTTATTCAGCACATCCTTTGTAGCGGCTTTGTTCAGTTCTTCAAACGCAGCAGGATCAGCATAGGTGATTGGTGTGTTACCGTCAGCCACGATTGCTTTCAGGTTCTTGGATCCCATTACAGCTCCTGCTCCTCCCCTACCATACTGCCTGTGTTTATCAACACTGATACAGGCCATCTTTGAGAGGTTCTCACCAGCCTGACCTATTGCTGCAACCCTTGGCTCAATCCCAGGATGACGCTTCTGCAACTCATCATTGGTGAAAAAAGCACCTTTCCCCCAGAGGTCGGAGGCATCAAGGATCTCTGCTTTTTCGTCTTTAATATACAGATAAACAGGTACTTGGGATATTCCCGTGATGACGACATAATCGAATCCCGCAGCTTTCAGGCGGGGTCCGAAGTAGCCACCGCAATGCGTATCCAGTATCGAACCTGTAAGAGGAGACCTGGTCACCAAGGCTGTCCTGGCGCTGGTCTGAACCTTGGTACCCGTGAAGGGACCATTGGAAAAGATCAGCGGATTCTCCGGCCCAAGCGGGTCCGGATTCGGGGCCAGTTTTTCCAGCAGGGCAAAGCCGACTCCCTTTCCCCCGACATAATCCCTGAACAGCTGACGATCCGAATCCCTGACTTCATACGTTTGACGGGTAAGATCGACGTAAAGACATTTATACGTATACGACATACGGATAGACTGAGTAAAAGGTTAATAGGCGGAATTGATTGTCAGCACATCGTTCAGGATGGCAAATCCCGTTTGCCATCTGCCGGCGCCGGGCCCCACCATGGTCACATCGCCCAGCAAATCGGTAGTGAACGTAAGGGCGTTGGTTGCACCCATCACACCTGCAAGCGGATGGGTCAGGTCGATCATTTCCGGAGCTACCGAGCCGGTCACCTTTCCATCCTTCTTTTCGACCGTACCGATGAGTTTCCAGCGCTTTGCGTGTTCTTTGGCTGTGCGGATATCCTGTGGTGTGATTCCTGTGATCCCCCTGCAGGGCACATCATCGATGGTAAGCTGGCCATCCAGGACTACGTTGGCCAAAATCGTCACCTTGCCCCGGGCATCATACCCTTCCACGTCACCGGTCGGATCGGCTTCGGCATAGCCCAGTTCCTGGGCTACTTTCAATACCTCTGCATAAGACATTCCCTTCTCCATCTCCGTCAGCATATAGTTGGTGGTTCCGTTCAGGATGCCCCTGATTTTGGTAATTTCACAACCTGCCAGCGGCCCGCCTGCCAGGTTCAGGATGGGAGTGCCTGCAACCACCGTCCCCTCGATCCTGAAATGCAATCCGTTTTTATAGGCCAGTTTCATCAGCTTGGCGTAATGCAGCGCCGCGGGTCCCTTGTTGCTGGTCACCACGTGCTTGCCCGCTTTCAGAGCCTCCTTGCAGTGCGTAAAGGCAGGTTCACCCGTCTTCAGATCGGTATAGGTGAGCTCACAGACAATGTCTGCTTTGCTCTTTTTAATGAGCGTAAGGGTGTCCCATTTGGTTGCATCCTTTGAGAATTGTTTCTTTGCTTTGGCTTCCTCAAGCAGGAGCGGGACATCAAGCCCTTTGGGATTGTAAACGTTGCCATAGGCCTTGTCGGCAATCCCGACGACATCCCATTTAAAACCATACTGCTTTTTCAGATATTCTTTTTTATTGAGGAGTATTTCACAGAACCCCTGGCCGACGGTCCCGAAACCGATGATGACGATGCGTTGTTTCATACTGTTTAAATTGTCAAGTTGTAAATTGTTAAATTGTTGGCCCCTCCCCATCTGGGGAGGGGCTGGGAAGAGGTAGGTTACCCCAGTTTTGCCGACGAAGCACCTCCTGCGGAGTATTCCGGGGAGGTAAAATGTACCTTTGTTCCGTCAAGAACGGAGAGGGCCTGGTCCAGGTCATCAATCACGTCGTCAGCGTGTTCTGCTCCGACACATAACCGGATGAGGTTTGCCGGGATATCGGCCAGCTTTCTTCCCTCTTCTCCCTGCTGGGAGTGGGTGGATATGGCAGGTATGGTGGCAACGGATTTGATCCTCCCCAAATCGGTAGCTCTCCAGATCCTTTCAAAGGCATCAAAAACGTCACGTGTGGCCTGAGCCCCTTCTTTCACACGGAAGGACATCAGGTGCCCGTAACGGTTTACTTTCTTGCCGTATAGCTCATCGTATTCCGAATCCACCAATACAAGGTATTTTTTGGCAATCTCATGCAGGGGATGGGACTCCAGCCCCAGGTAATCAACCTGTTCAATATGCTTATGTCCCTGCAGGAAACGGGAAACCTTCATGGTGTTTCGGCTCATCAGATCCATTTTTGAACGCAAGGTCCGGATGTCATTCAACGTCAGGATGCAGTTCATCGGCGACAAGTTCGGACCATTGTCGCGGTTGGGAAGCTGTTTGAGGTATCCGCAGAAATCTGCTTTCATTTCAGGATTATCGATCGTGGAAGTCAGGTTCTTTCGGGCGATGACCGCGCCGGAGACTCCGAATCCACTGGTTGTTAATGACTTGGTCGCCGACTGGATGACAATGTCGGCACCCCAGGTGAGGGGTCTTAACAGCGCGGGACTGGCAACCGTGGCATCCACGATCATCGGGATGCCGTGACTGTGAGCAAGCTCGGTCACTTTTTCCAGATCGAAGAATGCCTGTCCCGGATTGCTGGGCATTTCACCATACAGGAAGCGTGTATTTTTGTCGATCAGGGAAGCCCATTCGTTAATATCATTCGAATTGACCACCTTGCGCCATTCAATGTGCCTCTCCTTATCTTTACGGATCGAGAACTGTTGGAATGTACCGCCATAAACCTGACAGGTAGCCACAAAGTTGATCGGGGCATTGGGATGATGTGGATCCACCGATAAGAATTGCTCAACCGCGCACTGGATGGCTGCCATTCCTGAAGATGTGGCCACGCAGGTCGTTTCAATTTCCGCGCCATATCCTTCCAGTAAAGCCAGAACACCCTCCAGGTAAAACATACTTGGGTTGGCAATGCGGGAATAGCACCAGGTGGGAACCTCATATCCCAGCGCAAGTTCCATTTCATCCGCATCACGGTAAGCCTGTGAGGAGGACATGTAAATTGGTTCGATGATCGAACCCTGATTAAAATCCAATGCCTCCTGCATTGAATAAACACCGTGCACAGCAATCGTATCAAACCGGAGCTGCTTCATTCGCTTCTGATAGGCAGCATGCCACTGGCCTGACCGCCTGGCTGCATCCCTGTAATAATCTAATCCTTTGGAATTCATATGATAATGTTTAAATGGTAAGTGGATAACAAAGGTATAAAATTATTCCAATCAGCAAGTCAGTTTTCGTTTCATCTCCTGGGTGTATTTTCTTTCTTCACAGGGTAACCAATGACGGTGATTCCGTTTTAAGATCATGGATCAATTCTCACAGGTAACATTCAGTTTCATCCGAAAGAAGGAAAAAAATAGCTACTTTTGCATCTTCAAAAAAATCATGACTGTATGAACTATGATCTCATTGTCATTGGCAGCGGTCCGGGCGGATACGTTGCAGCCATCAGGGCATCCCAGCTGGGTCTGAAAACAGCTGTGGTTGAAAAAGCTGAACTGGGTGGCATATGCCTGAACTGGGGATGTATCCCAACGAAAGCCTTGCTAAAAAGCGCCCAGGTCTTCCAATATACGATGCATGCGGCCGACTATGGGATCCAACTCAAAGAAAAGCCTGAGGCCGATTTCCAGGCCATCATCAAACGCAGCCGGTCCGTGGCCGAGGGAATGAGCAAAGGCATTCAGTTTTTATTCAAAAAAAACAAGATTGACGTAATCGAAGGATTTGGTGTCATTCGCCCGGGGAAGAAGGTGGATGTCACCGATGAGTCGGGAAAAGTGACGACATACAAAGCACCGCACATCATCCTTGCCACGGGGGCCAGGTCAAGAGAGCTTCCAAACCTCATCATTGACGGTAAAAAGATCATCGGTTACCGCGAAGCCATGAATCTTCCGGAACAACCCAGATCAATGATCGTGGTTGGATCCGGTGCCATCGGCTCTGAATTTGCCTATTTCTACAATACCCTCGGAACAAAAGTGACGCTGGTTGAGTTATTGCCGGAGATTGTTCCACTGGAGGACTCGGAAGTGTCGAAACAGCTCGCACGCTCCTTTAATAAAGCAGGGATCAGCGTCTTGACCTCTTCATCCGTTGAATCCGTCGAGACCGATGGCAAGCAATGCAGGGCAACGGTGAAGACGCCCAAAGGGGAAGAGATCATCGGGGCCGACATTGTCCTGTTGGCCGCGGGAATCAAATCAAACCTGGAAGACATTGGCATTGAGGAGGTTGGGATTCAGGTGGAGAAAGACAAGATCAGGGTGGATGAGTTCTACCGCACGAATGTGGAAGGATACTATGCCATCGGCGACCTGGTTCCCGGACCGGCCCTGGCCCACGTTGCCTCTCACGAAGGGATCACCTGTGTGGAGAAGATCGCCGGGCGTCATCCGGAGCCAGTCGATTACAGGAACATTCCGGGATGCACCTATACCCATCCTGAGATCGCCTCGGTGGGGTATACCGAAAAAGCTGCAAAGGAAGCGGGGTATGAGATCAAGGTGGGCAAATTCCCTTTCACCGCCTCCGGGAAAGCCAGCGCATCAGGTGCCAAGGATGGATTTGTCAAGGTCATCTTTGATGCAAAATACGGAGAATGGCTGGGCGCTCACCTGATCGGTGAGAATGTGACGGAAATGATTGCTGAAGTGGTCGTGGCCCGCAAGCTGGAAACAACCGGGTACGAGATCCTGAAATCCGTTCACCCGCATCCCACCATGTCCGAAGCAATCATGGAGGCGGTGGCGGCAGCGTATGGGGAGGTTATACATATATGATATTCATTGTCAAACTGTTCAATTGTTAAATTGTCGACTGCCTGCTGGCAACGATCAACCGTCAACTGATCATTCATGCAAATAATTAAAGCTGACATACCCGATGTACTGATCATAAAGCCTGATTTCTACCGCGACAGCAGGGGCTACTTCTTTGAATCCTTCAACAAGGAAACCTTTGCCAGGAATGGATTGTTGATGGAGTTTGTTCAGGATAATGAAAGCAAGTCAAAAAAAGATGTGATCAGGGCACTGCATTTCCAGGTCCCTCCCTTTGAACAGGGAAAACTGGTACGGGTGGTCAGGGGTGCAGTACTTGACGTTGCAGTTGATCTCCGGAAAAATTCACCCTGGTACGGGAAATGTACCACAGTGGTGCTCACCTCACGGAACAAATGGATGTACTGGATCCCTCCCGGATTTGCACACGGATTCCTTGCCCTTAAGGATGGAACCGTGTTTTCCTACAAATGCACACAGGTATACAGCAAAGAACACGAAGGGTGCATCCGCTGGAACGATCCTGATCTGAACATACAATGGGGAACGTCCAATCCTTTGGTCTCCGGCCGGGACAATCAGGCTCCCTTCTTCAAGGATTTTGAAAGTCCTTTTTCATTTTGATGCATTCGGTAGCATCAGTACGCATAATTGAGAGGAAATGAGCAAGGAACCGACCAAGATACAGAAAAACACCCGCAAGGACTATCTGGAAATATTCGGTGCACGGGTTCATAACCTTCAAAACATTGATCTGCGCATTCCCCGCAACCAGCTGACGGTCGTCACCGGCTTGAGCGGCAGTGGAAAATCCTCACTGGCGTTTGATACCATCTACGCGGAAGGTCAGCGCAGGTATATGGAAACATTTTCGGCGTATGCCCGGCAATTCATCGGCAACTTTGAACGTCCGGATGTCGATGAGATCACCGGTCTCAGTCCGGTCATTGCCATCGAACAGAAGTCCACCAACAGGAATCCGAGGTCAACCGTTGGGACGATCACCGAGATCTATGATTTCCTCCGTTTACTCTATGCCCGTATCGGGGAAGCATATTCCCACGTTACGGGTGAAAAGATGGTCAGGTACACCCCCGACAAGATACTGGAGCTGATCCTTAAAAAATTCACCGGCAAGCATATCGCCGTATTGAGCCCGGTGGTCAAGGGACGTAAGGGGCACTACCGTGAACTCTTTGAACAGATCCGCAGGCAGGGATTCCTGAAAGTCCGCATCGATGGCACGCTGCAGGAAATTACGTTCGGAATGCAACTCGACCGTTACAGGATCCACGACATTGAAATCCTGATCGACCAGATCCAGGTGCAAGAGAACTCGGCCAGGCGCATACAGGATGCCTTGCAGCTTGCTGTGAAGCACAGCAAAGGCCTGATCCAGATCCTGGACCTGGAAACGAACGATCTTCAGTACTACAGTAAGCTTTTGATGTGCCCAACCTCCGGCATCTCCTATCCCGAACCCGAGCCCAATACGTTTTCTTTCAATTCGCCCTATGGTGCCTGTCCTCATTGCAGCGGACTGGGAACCATCTCGGAGATCGACATCCGGAAGATCATCCCGGATGATACAAAAAGCATCAAGAAGGGCGGGCTTGCACCGCTCGGGGAGTACAAGCAAAACTGGATCTTCCGCCAACTGGAAGCCATCGGCGAAAAATACGGCTTTGCGCTCGATACCCCGATCCGTGACATTTCCGAAAAAGCGGTCAATACCATCCTGTATGGTTCCGATGAAATGTTCAGGGTAAAAAATGAGTACCTGGGCATATCGTCAACTTATTCCCTGACATTCGACGGGATCGTCAATTTCATCCAGAACCAGGATACGGAAAACAGCTCACAAAGCCTGAAGAACTGGCTTAACGGATTTATGAACAAAGTGGATTGCCCGGAATGCAACGGAACCCGTTTGAAAAAGGAGTCGCTTTTCTTTCGCATCCACGGTAAAAACATCGCTGAGCTGGCCAATATGGACATCATTCAGCTTGATCAATGGTTCCAGCAGGTTCCGGAACACCTGGATCCAAGGCAGCAGACCATCGGTCATGAGCTGATCCGTGAGATCCGCTCCCGAATCCGCTTTTTGCTGGATGTCGGGCTCGACTACCTGACGCTGAACCGGGCGGCGAGAAGCCTTTCAGGTGGCGAGTCGCAACGTATCCGGCTTGCGACGCAAATAGGATCTCAACTGGTCGGCGTGCTCTATATCCTGGATGAACCAAGCATCGGGTTGCATCAACGGGATAACCAGCGTTTGATCCACTCGCTGAAAAAACTTCGGGATATCGGAAATTCCGTCATTGTGGTTGAACACGACAAGGATACGATCCTTTCCGCCGATTTTGTGGTGGATATCGGACCGGGAGCAGGCCGGCACGGGGGAAAAATCGTAGCAACGGGGACCCCTGAGGAAATGATGGGCTGTGATACGATCACCTGCCAGTATCTGAGCGGGAAAAAAGAGATCCGGATACCGGAGAAAAGAAGGGTGAAGAATGGTAAATACCTGGTTTTAAGCGGTGCAAGCGGACACAACCTGAAAAATATCACGCTGACGCTACCCCTGGGGAACCTGATCTGCATAACGGGAGTGTCGGGAAGCGGAAAATCCTCCCTGATCAACGAAACGCTCTACCCCATCCTGAGCAGGCATTTCTACCGTTCGAACATCAAACCCCTCCCCTATCAATCCATACAGGGACTGGAGCTGATCGACAAGGTCATCGAAATCAACCAGGCACCCATCGGAAGAACCCCCCGTTCCAATCCTGCAACCTATACCGGTGTTTTTGATGAGATACGCCACCTTTTCCATCAGCTGCCTGAATCCAGGGTCAGGGGTTATAAACCCGGAAGGTTTTCATTCAACGTGAAAGGGGGGCGCTGTGAGACCTGCAAGGGAGCCGGCGTGCGGATCATCGAAATGAACTTCCTGCCGGATGTCCAGGTCGTTTGTGAAACCTGCAATGGAAAACGGTACAACAGGGAAACCCTCGAGGTCAGGTACAAGGGTAAATCCATCTGCGATGTGCTCGACATGACCATCAGCCAGGCCGTGGAATTTTTTGAAAATATTCCATCCATCATTCAAAAGATAAAAACCCTGAACGATGTCGGCCTGGGTTACATAACGCTGGGACAGCAGTCTACAACCCTGTCGGGAGGAGAGGCACAAAGGGTCAAACTTGCTGCCGAACTTTCAAAAAAAGATTCGGGAAGCACACTGTATATTTTAGACGAGCCCACCACGGGACTTCATTTTGAAGATGTGAATGTGCTGATGAACGTCCTGAACAAGCTGACCGATAAGGGAAATACGGTCCTGATCATTGAGCACAACATGGAGGTGATCAAAATGGCGGATTACATCATTGATCTTGGGCCGGAAGGCGGTGAGCGGGGTGGCTATGTCATCGCCAAGGGAACGCCGGAGGAGCTGGTCCACCAGCCGGAAAGCTATACAGCGCAGTTTTTGAGGGAGTATCTGTGGGGAAGGCACAAAGGCATAGAGGCATAGAGGCATAGAGGCACAAAGGCACAGAGGCACAAAGGCACAGGGGCACAAAGTATTGATGAATAATAAATTACGAATAAAATTATTGGATTATGATAGTAGAGAATAATGGGATGGAGCTGGAGGAGCTGGGTGAGGAACAAAAGATCCGCATGGCTTTTGAGCCAAAAAGCTGGAATGAGGTCAAAACCCAGGACTCCTGGGCAGTTTTTAAGATCATGGCCGAGATGGTCGACGGATTTGAATCCCTGGCCAGAATCGGGCCGTGCGTCAGCATTTTCGGATCTGCCCGCGCCAAGCCTTCTGACAAGTACTACCGGCAGGCAGAAGAAATCGCCTATTTGCTTACAAAACAGGGTTACGGCATCATCACGGGAGGTGGTCCGGGCATTATGGAAGCTGCCAACAAGGGAGCACATTTCGCCGGAGGAAAATCAGTCGGTCTGAATATCGAACTACCCTTTGAACAGGTCCCCAACCAGTTCATTGACCCTGACAAGTTTCTGTCATTCAATCACTTCTTTGTCAGAAAAGTAATGTTTGTCAAATATGCCCAGGGCTATATCGTGATGCCCGGAGGCTTCGGCACCCTGGATGAGCTATTTGAAGCCGTCACCCTGATCCAGACCCACAAAATGGTTAAATTCCCCGTTGTGATGGTGGGAATCGAATACTGGAAAGGATTGATCGATTGGATCGAAAATAAGTTGCTCCTTGAAGGAAAGATCAATCCGGATGATATGAACCTGTTCAGGCTGGTGGATACAACCGAAGATGCCGTCAGGGAAATCGTGGATTTCTACCAGAAATACGCACTGAAACCCAACTTTTAAGGGTTGTCAGTGTTTGACGAACTTTCCAACCCCGAAAGCGCCCCTTTCATTCCTGGCAACCAGGACATAGACTCCCACGGGCAGGCTGTCAATTTTCACGGTTTGAATCCCCTTCGCATCTGCTTTGAAAATCCTGACCTCCCTTCCCAGAAGGTCTAAAACCTGAATCTGATAACGCTCGCCTGTGGCGGACCCGCCAAATTCGATGTTCAGGATATTTATGGCAGGATTGGGATAAAGCCTGATAGCGGTGGAATTTTTCTGAATCGCACCGGTACTGAGCGGAGGCGGAGTGACTCCTCTGTAAAGCGTAAGTCCCCCTGAATAATTACCTGCCATAAGGTCCGGAAATTCATCGTCATTGAAGTTCCAGACAGCCAACCCGGTGCGCGATCCTTCATCAATGAACAGATAGTGATCGGAAACCTGTGTGAAGTTACCGGAAATGCTCTCTTCAATGTCCTTGAAATAAAAGATGTGACCGAATTCGGAGCCAACAAACAATCTGTAGGCATCACCTGCTTCAAAAAAGCAGGGTGTGCTGAAACCATCCAATGACAGATTTGCATCGGTCACATCCACTCCCCCGAGTTGACTGGTTATCAGGGTAAAAACGGGAGATGCCTTTGTCCCTGAATTCCGGTAATAGCTGATCGTACCGTCACGTTTACCAATCACCAGGTCGGTCAAACCGTCCCTGTCGAGGTCGATCAACTGGGGGGTACTGAATGCTCCAACATCAATTCCCTGGTAATTCAGGACAGGTTCAGCAAAAGACGGCACCTGTCCCGGCCCGGCAAGGTTCTCCAGAAAAATGAGCGTTCCTTCACCGTTTCCGGCAATCAGGTCGATATCGTCATCATCATCCAGATCGGCCAGCGCCGGATAAGCACCCTGGATCATCAGGGATGATAAATCACCGAAATCCCTGTCTGTCAGGCTGAACGAGGGAAGACCGTTTGTTCCCGAATTCAGGAACAATGCCAGTTGTGAACGATAGACAAGGTAAAGGTAGCCAAGGCTGTAGTAGGTTGTATCGAGGTAACCAAAATTTCCAACGACCATATCCTGCAGGCCGTCCTGGTTCACATCACAGATGACCGGGTAGGCACCCGCACCCAGATCGATCATCTCTTCCTGAAGAAAATCATCCTGTGTAAAATGGAAAACAGGGGCATCATTCGATCCCAGGTTCCTGTAAAGCCAGACACTGTTGAGATTTTCAGTCCGGTCGAGGCCCGGATCAAAAGGAGACACCAGCAGATCCCGGACACCATCGTTATTGATATCAATATAAGCACAGACCGGCATTGACATCAGCTCTATTCTTTTTGTATTGAAAGGAAACAAGGTATCCTGACAGGTCATGTGGGCTGAATCGGGTGTACCTCCGTTGGTCAGCCCGATGACGGTTGCATAATCAATATCGCCCACCAGCAGGTCCTTATCCTGATCAGCATCCATGTCCAGTGCAAGCAGGGTGGATCCGGCATGACGGTCGGAGGTGTTATCCGGCAAACGGCCCTGACAGTCAATATTCAGTGTCAGGATGTTGGATAATTCATTCTCTTCAAAATGACCCCAGCATAATTCAGTCAGTCTGAAATCCAGGCTATCCGGGATCCCGTGCTTTTCGACCGAGAGGTTCCTGTGATAATTAAGGTATTTGCCCAGGGTAAAAAAATTCAGGATGTCCAGGTCGCCATCCGTGTCAATGTCTGAAAAGACAGGATAATCATCCGGCAAGGCAAACAGATTCACGTAGCCTGAGTAGTAATAGGAATAGAGCAGGGATTCCTCCAGGGCAAACGTAAGGGCTGTATCCGATACATTCTTATAGATCCTGATCCCGCCGGTGGTATAGGTGAACAGGTCATTTTTGCCATCCCTGTTGTAATCCACAAGGTTCATCCATTCCCTGATGCCGGGAAATCGTTCCTGATATTCAGGTGCATAAATATAACTGGTCTGATTCATTCTCCCCTGGTTAATAAACGGGAGGATCCTGTTTCCATGCCGGTCAAATACAACCAGATCAATGATCTCATCCAGATTGAGATCGATTTCGGTGAACTGACACGCATTGAGCCCTCCCAGCCAGGGTTGCCTGAACAACAGTTCATTGCTGTTTTTTACCGGAATTGAAAAATCCTTCCGAAAGCCAAAATCCTCCTTTTCCCTAACTATTTCCTGCCCCGTAGTCATCACGTCCTGGGCATGGGCCTTCCACGCCAGAAACAAAGTCAGGCAAAGCATCCCTGTCAAACTGACCAAAAAATATCTTTTCATAGGTCCGGTTTAAAACTCCTCCGCAACAAATATAATCAATATACCCCACAACTATGCGTAACAACAGATAACCATAAATAACAACAGATAACCACGAATAACCATAAATGACCATGAATGACTATAATTGATCCTCATTTCCAGCTGCAATCGCTCTTTTTTCACCGAATTTTCTTCTCATTATTTTATTGTTTAATTGCAAATGGTTTACTAATTTTGCAGGCTCAAAAAAATAACCTGTTTTTAATTAACCATTAATCAACGTCACATGCAGAACAGAGGTGCGATTGCGACTTTTGCTATCATTCTCGCCCTGGCAAGTTTGTTTCAGCTTTCTTTTACTTTCTTCACCAAATCAGTGGAAAAGAAAGCAAAAGCGTACGCAAAGAATGAGCAGGCAGCTACGATAGCCCAAAAACTGGCTAAAGGGGATATATTACGGGAAAGTTATTTCATGGATTCATTGTCAAAAGTCAGGGAAAGGCACTACCTGGATTCAATGGCCAACGAAACAGTTTATAACATACTTTTAAAAAAATACACCTATCAGGATTGCAAGGAGAGAGAGGTTAACCTGGGTCTGGACCTCAAGGGAGGGATGAACGTGATGATGGAAGTATCGGTCGTTGATATCATCAGGGGCTTATCCGGCAACAGCCAGGATCCAACGTTCCTTCAGGCCATGAGCCTGGCTCAACAGAAGCAGCGGAACAGTCAGCGGGATTTTGTGGACCTTTTTCAGGAATCGTTCGAAGAGGTTGATCCAAATGCAAGGCTGGCAGCCATTTTTGCTTATGAGTTCAAGAATCAGGGAATCACCACCACTTCCACCAACGATGAGGTCATCAAGGTGATCCGGGATGAAGCCGAACGGTATATTGACCAGTCCTACCAGATCCTTCGCACCCGTATCGACCGGTTTGGCGTCGCCCAGCCCAACATTCAGCGAATGGCGCAGCAGAGCCGTATCCTGATCGAACTTCCCGGCATCAAGGAACCTGAACGTATCCGTAAACTGCTTCAGGGAACGGCCAGTCTGGAATTCTGGGAAACTTACAGTTTTACCGAACTGGCACCTTATTTCACGGAAGCCAATCAGCGTTTAAGTGATATTACGCTGGCTGAATCAGGTGAAAAACCAGCAAGTGACACAACAGCTGCAGTGGATTCAACATCAGTTATCGCTGAAGGTCAACCTGATGCAACCATCCCGACCGACACCAGCCTGTTGGCACAGGACACCTCCTCACTGGAAGACCTGATCGCCTCGGATACCTCCAAAAAAATAACACCTGGCGAGGATCAATCACGTGATGAGTGGGCAGAAGAAAATCCGTTGTTCAATTACCTGTCTCCGGCTTTTTACCAGCAGGATGGAAAGATGTATGCCTCCGACGGGGCTGCCGTAGGTTACGCCGCCATCAAGGATACCGCTGTCGTCAACCAGATGCTCAAAAAGACGGAAGATCTTTTTCCAAGGGACCTGAAACTTGCCTGGTCAGCCAAGCCGGAAAGATGGCAGACGGGGGATATTTTGACGCTTTATTCCTTAAAGATCACCACCAGGGATGGTTCTGCCCCGCTTGGGGGTGATGCCATCACCAACGCGTACCAGGATTATGACCAGAATGGCCAGGTGGAAGTTTCCATGTCGATGGATGCCGAAGGCGGCCGTATATGGAAACGCCTCACGGGCGAAAACATCGGCAAACAGGTCGCCATCGTGCTGGATGATTACGTACGCTCAGCCCCCAATGTGAAATCAGAAATTCCGAACGGACAGTCTTCCATCTCCGGTGGTGGAATGGAAGTGGAAGAGGCCCAGGATATTGCCAATATCCTGAAAGCCGGTAAAATGCCGGCTCCCGCCCACATCGTCCAGGAAGAAGTGGTTGGACCCTCCCTGGGCCGCGAAGCGGTCCAATCGGGTGTCTACTCTTTTTTCATTGCCTTTTTGCTGGTACTGATCTATATGATCCTGTACTATAACAGAGCGGGACTTGTGGCTGACCTTGCGCTGATCACCAATATTTTCTTCATGTTCGGCATCCTTGCCTCCCTGGGTGCCACCCTGACCTTGCCCGGAATCGCCGGGATCGTATTGACCCTCGGGATGGCCGTTGATGCCAACGTTATCATTTACGAACGTATCCGTGAAGAAATCAGGGCCGGAAAGGGAATCCGGCTGGCTATCACCGACGGATACAAAAATGCCTACTCAGCGATCATCGACGGGAACGTAACCACGCTGATCACCGCGGTAATCCTGTACATTTTCGGTTCAGGTCCTGTCCAGGGTTTTGCTACCACGCTGATCATTGGTATCCTGTCATCCCTGTTCTCAGCCATCTTCATTTCGAGGATCATTTTCACCTGGATGCTCAACAAAAACAAAAAGATCACCTTTGCCAACCAATACACCCTGAATACCTTCACCAACCTTCATTTTGACTTTGTGGGTGCCCGCAAAATATTCTATGCCGTTTCAGGTATTGTTATCGCACTGGGAATCGTCTCACTGGTAACCAGAGGAATGGATTTTGGGGTTGATTTCTCCGGAGGAAGAACCTACGTGGTCAGGTTTGACCAGAATGTCAGAACTGACCAGGTGAGAGGTTCGCTGGAAAAAGTCCTTGGTTCGGCACCGGAAGTCAAAACTTTCGGACCGTCCAGCCAGGTAAAGATCACAACCGATTACCTGATTGATAATATCTCCACAACGGGTGACTCCCTAGTGGAAGCAAAGATCTTTGAGGGGGTGGCCGGTTTCTTCCAAAAGCCGATTGATTTTCAAGCATTTTCAGAAGATACGGATGATAAGATCGTCGGGAAGCTCAGTTCACAGATGGTCGGACCAACCATTGCAGATGACCTGAAGGTCAAGGCGGTCATGGCCGTGTTTTTTGCACTGATCGGCATCTTCATCTACATCGCCATCCGGTTCAAAAGATGGCAGTTCGGGCTGGGAGGCGTTGCCGCTCTTGCCCACGACGCATTCATCCTGATCGCACTTTATTCCATGTTCCATAATATTCTGCCCTTTGCAATGGAAGTTGACCAGGCATTCATCGCCGCCATTTTGACGATCATCGGGTACTCCATCAACGACACGGTCATCATTTATGACCGGGTACGCGAATACATCACGCTGTATCCAAAAAGGAACCTGAAAGACAACATGAACGGAGCCATCAACAGCACCATCGGCCGTACGATCAATACGGCAGGAACAACCCTTGTGGTGTTGCTTGCCATGTTCATCTTTGGCGGAGAATCGATCCGGGGATTCGTTTTTGCCCTTGGCGTCGGGATCATCGTTGGAACGTATTCATCTGTCTTTATCTCGGTCCCGGTCGCTCATGAACTGGCCAGCCTGAAACTTAAAAGGAAAAAAGTTCCCGAACTGAAAACAGCAAAAGCATAAATACAAAGCTTCCCATTGAAGCCCCGGAATTTGAACTTAAGATTATTCCGGGGCTTTTTTTATTACTTTTGTGCATTCAAGCCTGAAAATCGAAATGTTGCTTTTTTTGGATATCGGTGGAGGAGAGATCCTGCTGATCCTGGTGATCGTCTTCCTGTTGTTTGGGCCAAGCAAACTACCTGAAATGAGCCGCAAACTGGGAAAGACGATGAATGAACTGAAGAAGGCCTCCAATGATATCAGGAGAGAAATCCAGCAGGGAGCCGACGAGGTCACCAGGGATTTCAAGGAAGCAAAACAAAATATCGATCAGTCATCCCCGTTGGATGGATTGGAGAAGAAGAGCCAGGATTCGAAAAAATCCAACCCGGCAAAGGACGATAAACAGGTTCCTGATACGGATGCCTGAAGGATTGAACCGGAACATATTTTACATTGTTTATATGATTTTGAGGTGGTTTATCGTTAAACCAAATAATGATCAGCCTGAGGACAACGGGCTACAAGAAATCCCTGCGATGCGATTTTTTTTAAAGAAGATGAAAATCAGAGAACTCATATACCTGACCTTTCTTATTGGTATTTTCATATCTCCTGAGGCGTACGGTCAGAAAAAAAGGACGGAACTGGCTGATAAGGCCTATGCGGATCAGCAGTACTATGTGGCCATTGACCGGTATAAAAAGGCATATTCCAAGATCAAGAACAACAAAGCAGAAAAAGGCCGTGTGGCTTTTCAGATCGCCGAGTGCTACCGGCTGGTGAATGACAGGAAAAAGGCAGCTCCCGCCTATAAACGGGTCGTCAGGATGGACTATCAGCGTAAAGAGCCCCTGGTGCTGTTATATTATGCAGATGCATTAAAGGCTCTTGGTGAATACGAAGATGCCATCACCTATTATGATCAGTATGCGGAGCGTATTCCTGATGACCCCAGGGGAAGGGATGGGGCAGAGTCGTGCCGCCTGGCTGTGGAGTGGCTGGAACAGAGTTCAAAATATTCGGTGGAAAATCTGAAAAAGATCAATTCCAAAACTGATGATTTCTCGCCGACTTTTTCTGATAAATTCAACAGCTCCCTCATTTTTACCTCCACCCGGGACGGCGTGACGGGAAAGGGAATGGATGAATGGACCGGCCAGAATTTCAGTGATCTTTTTGCAGCGAAACTCGACCGGAAGGGAGCCTGGAGCACGCCGGTTTTGATCGAAAAAGAAAAAATCATCAACAGCGAAGCCAACGAAGGAGTCGCCACCTTTGACACGGATTTCAAGAATATGTATTTTACCCGCTGCGGCAACATGAAAGGTGAAAAAAAAGGCTGCCAGATCTTTAAGTCGAGCGCTTCGGGCAAATCCTTCGGCAATCCCCAGTTGATCGAGTTGTTCAGCGATACCTCCGTTACCGTTGGCCATCCGGCCCTGAGCGAAGACGAACTTCTGCTGATCTTTTCATCGGATAAGGAAGGCGGCTTTGGCGGTAAGGATCTCTGGATGGCCAAACGAAAGGATAAGGATGGAGAATTCAGTGTGCCCGTCAACCTGGGATCGGTTGTCAATACGGTCGGAGATGAGATGTTTCCGTTTCTGAGGCACGATACTATCCTTTATTTTGCTTCCGACCGCCACCTGGGCATGGGAGGGCTGGATCTTTTCAAATCCAGGCTGGTCAACGATGAGTGGTCGGCCCCCGTAAACCTGAGGCCTCCCATCAACTCCAACGGCGACGATTTCGGGATCATTTTCAGACCTGAGGAAGAAAGCGGATACTTCACTTCCAACCGCCCCGACGGCAGAGGAGGCGATGACCTGTACTCATTCATTGAACCACCCCTGGAATATACCCTCAAGGGCGTGGTGAAAGACGACCTGACACTGCTGTACATAGAAGGCGCCAAAGTGAAACTCATCGGTTCGAACGGCACCTCCATCGAAGCCAAAACGGACCCCAAGGGATATTATAATTTCGGCAAAACACAGATTGCTCCCAATACATCCTATGAAATCATCGTGGATAAGGATAACTATTTCACGGTCAGCGGAAAGATCACTACGGTCGGGGAAGAAGGCAGCAAGGACTTTGTCAGGGATTTCATGCTGGAGCCCATCCCTGCCGAACCCATTGTTCTTCCCGACATCCTGTATGAACTCGACAGGTGGGAACTGCTGCCCCAGTACCAGGATTCGCTGCAGGGGCTGATACAGACCCTTGATGAGAATCCGACGATCATCATCGAACTGGCATCCCATACGGATGCCCGCGCCTCGGAGGAATACAACGATATTCTTTCACAACGCCGGGCCGAGTCAGTCGTCAATTATCTGATCGAACGCGGGATAGATCCTGAACGGCTGGTTGCCAAAGGGTATGGTGAACGTGTACCCCGTACCTTGAAAAAGGATTTCAAAAAGGATAATTTCTTTTTCCCTGAAGGCACCACACTCACCGAAGCGTATATCGACTCTCTTAAGACGATGGAATATAAGGAAGCAGCACACCAGCTGAACAGGCGTACCGAATTCAGGGTCCTGAGCAAGGACTTCATCCCAAAAACAAAAATTGAGGATATCGCAACTTCTGCCCAGATCAATATCGTTACTGACCTGCAAAAGGAAGAGCGGATTGCCTTTACGCCGGGAAAGGGTGAAACGATCATGGCCCCGTGCATTGTCAATGACCATACGGTCACCTTCACGTATCTGAAAAGTGCGAGGGGATTCAGCATTTCAGCTAACCAAGCGCTGAGCCTGCTCAAATCAGGTGCGATCAGTAAAAATGACTTTGAAGGGGATCCGAATACCATTCTTGCCGAAGGAAACATTCTCGACAGGGCCGTTTTCAATATCAGGGAGATGCGCATTGGCAACAAAACGGTCAATGATTTGAAAATTACGGTCATCCAGGACCTGGAAATGCCTTTGTTGTTTGGTGAATTCATCCTTCAGCAGTTTGGAAAGTTCAGCATCAACAATGAAACCTCGGAGATTATCTTCGAATAATGTGCGGTCAGCGGTCAGCAGCCTGTCCTGAGGAGCGCAGTGACGAAGGATCAGCAGCCTGTCCTGAGGAGCGCAGTGACGAAGGATCAGCAGTCAGCAGTCAACAGTCTAACAATTTGACAATTTGACAATTTAATCAAACATGTCTGAATCTTCCCGCTATGACCGCCGTGGAGTTTCTTCATCCAAAGAAGATGTCCACGAAGCCATCCGCGAACTGGATAAGGGTCTTTTTGACAAGGCTTTCTGCAAGATCATTCCGGATATACTGGGCGGCGACGAGGCATTCTGCAACGTCCAGCATGCCGACGGGGCAGGAACGAAGTCCTCGCTGGCGTACCTGTACTGGAAAGAAACAGGTGACCTTTCCGTCTGGAAAGGAATTGCCCAGGACGCGATTGTGATGAACCTCGACGACCTGCTCTGCGTGGGTTGCACCGACCGGATCATCCTCTCTTCCACCATTGGCCGGAATAAGATGCTGGTACCGGGAGAAGTCATCAGTACCATCATCCAGGGAACGGATGAATTCCTGGAAAAGCTCAGACATTACGGAATCGGTATTTATCCGACAGGGGGTGAGACAGCCGATCTGGGTGACCTGGTCCGCACGGTCATTGTGGATGCCACGGCTACAGCCCGGATGCCTCGCAAGGACGTGATCACCAACCAGCACATCCAGGAAGGGGACGTCATCGTCGGACTGTCCTCTTCGGGCAAAGCGTCGTATGAAGATCGGTACAACAGTGGAATTGGAAGCAACGGGCTCACCTCCGCACGTCACGATCTGTTCCGGCGGGACTATGCAGAAAATTACCCGGAAAGTTATGATCACAACATTCCCCGAGACCTGGTTTATTCAGGGGCTTTGAGCCTGACCACCCCTTCACCAGTTGCCGGTATGGACATGGGCCAACTGCTCCTGTCCCCCACCCGCACTTACGCACCGGTCGTCAAAGAGATCCTGACCCGTTTCCGGAAAAACATTCACGGAATGATCCACTGCAGCGGTGGCGGACAGACCAAAATACTTCATTTCATTGACAACCTGCATATCGTCAAGGACAATCCTTTTCCGCCTCCTCCTTTGTTCCGCATCATCCAGGAGCAATCCGGAGTTTTGTGGCGTGAAATGTACCAGGTGTTCAATATGGGTCACCGGATGGAATTCTATGTTCCCGCCTGGCTTGCCGATGACATCATCCGTATCTCACTGTCATTCGGAGTGGATGCCCGGGTCATTGGCTGGTGCAGACCATCGGATTCCAACAAGCTAACGATTGTGACCCCTGATGGGGAATTTAGCTACTAGATAATCGGCAATCGCCAATCGGCAATCGGTAATCCAAATTGACAATCGACAATTGACAATTGACAATTGTGTACTGCCTACTGCCTGCTGCCTACCATTGAGTACAGCCTTCGGATCTCCTCCTCCCAGCGCTCCTCTTCAGGGGTTTCAAGTATAAGCGGCATATTATCGAAACGGGGATCATTCATGATCCGGCGGAAAACTTCCTCACCCAGGGTGCCCCCGTCGATCACCTCGTGGCGGTCAACCCGGCTGCCGTGCCCTTTTTTGGCATCGTTCAGGTGCATCCCTTTCAAATAATCAAATCCGACGATCTCATCGAATTTGCGAAAGGTAGCCTCATAACCTTCCGGGGTCTTGATGTCGTACCCCGCCGCATAGGCGTGGCATGTATCCAGGCATACACCCACGCGGCTTTTATCGTTCACCTGGTCAATAATCAACCTGAGATGCTCGAACTGATAGCCCACATTGGAGCCCTGCCCGGCCGTATTTTCAATGACGGCGATCACTCCCTTCGTTTTTTCCAGAGCCAGGTTCACCGATTCAGCGATGATCAGCAGACATTCCTCCTCACTGATCCGGCCCAGATGGCTGCCCGGGTGAAAATTCAGCCGGTCGAGGCCAAGCTGTTCACAACGTTGCATCTCGTCCAGAAAGGCATCCCTGGATTGCTTCAGTCCGGCCGCATCGGGATGCCCCAGATTGATCAGGTATCCGTCGTGGGGTAAGATCTGGAATGGCAGATAACCGAGTTGTTCACAGTTCTTTTTGAAATTTTCAATGTTCCCGGGAGTATAAGGCCTGGCAAACCATTGCCGCTGGTTTTTGGTGAACATCGCGAATGCCCTGGCCCCGATCAAATGGGCATTGACCGGTGCATTTTCCACTCCTCCCGACGTACTGATGTGTGCTCCTACGTATTTCATAATTGTAAATTGTCAATTGTCAATATTAAATTTAAATATCGTTACATCGTTATATCGTTATATCGTTACATCTTTATATGTCATCGGATGCGCTTCGGTGGTGAAGATGACCTGGTCGAAGTCGATCGTTTCTTCGGGTGCAAAGATCAGGTAGAGGTACTTGAGCGTTTCTCCGAAAAGAAAGCTTTCCATCCGGTCTCTTTTTTCTTTGGTGATCAGATTCCTGACGACGGTATACCCAATGCCGGTTCTGGCATGGGCCTGCAGATCGGAAAAGATCCTGCCGGCCATTTCAAGGTACTTCTCTTCTCCTGTACAATGATGCAGGTAATAGCACGATTCAATGATCTCAGGCCTCAGGTAATACATCTCTCCCCCGGGGATGATCTGCATATCCACCCTGCCGTACCAGAACCCTTTCTGATTCTCCGCGGCGCAGTGCCGGTTCACTGCCTGGATGTGGGTATCCCACATGATTTTACGATTTGGATCGCCAAACAGCAGCCAGCCTTTGTAAAGGTGTTCGTAGTAGGAGTCTATGCATGCTCCCACGTGGCTGCTGGTGTTTGTCCATTCGCCTGTTTCAACGTTGATGGTCTCCCCTACCGGCCCGATGGAGGATCTGTTGTTATTAAGCTCCGTGATGGCCCGCTTGGCCAGGTCATAGTAAAGGGGATTCTCCGTGCAGCGGCTCAGCACGCCAACTTCAAGGATCAATGTTCCGATCTCCGCCGGATTGGACACCTTTCCACTGATCCGGTCTGAATGAAGGTTGACGAACCGGTAGGGCATTCCGGTGGAAGATGAGAATACAGGGAGAAGCCTCTTGCCCAGATCTTCAGCCAGGTACAGCAGGCGCTCATCGCCCGTCATTTCGTAGGAGGCCAGCAATTCCCCCAGGCAACGGATATTGATCTCAAAAACGGAAACGTCAACATCCTTATCCCAGGATGCCTGTCGTACGATATATCCGACGAGCGAATCTGCTTCCTGTTTGAGCCCAGGCAGGATCATACCGTCCAGCGCATCGATGGGCGTGATCAGTAAACTTTCCCCATACCAGTTATGAGGCTGCCCTGAAACTGAAAGCACATCATCAAATCCCATGGCATGCGACTTATAGTCCTGCCATGAACGCAGGTATTCTTCCCTGACGCATTGCGCAAGGCTGTCCCTGCTGACCGACAGCGTACCGGATAGCTCCTGATGAGGCACGTTCCTGTTCATACATCCGGAGATAAGCACCAGAACAAAAAAGAAAACTGACTTTGACATTAAGGATCTATTGTCAAATTGTCAAATTATTAAATTGTCAGACTGCTGATCCTTCGTCACTACGCTCCTCAGGACAGGCTGCTGACTGGCAAATTCTCTCCCCCGCAAATATAACCCATCCAAATGAAATTTAATGTAATTTTGCAGCCACTTTGAAATGAGCTATGCTGGAAAAACTTGAAGCCCTACATACACGCTGGTTGCAGATTGCCGAGGAGATGAACCATCCGGATGTTCTATCCGACATGAAGCGTTATATCAAGCTGAACAAAGATTACAAAGACCTTCAGCCTGTCATTGACGCTTACAAGCGGTACAAAACCATCCTGAACAATATCATCAGCGTTAAAGATGTCCTGTATACTGAAAAGGATGAAGAGTTCAGGATCATGGCAAAAGAGGAGATGGAGGTTTTGAATGAACGGAAAGAAAAAATGGAGGAGGATATCCGGGTGCTGCTGATCCCGAAAGATCCGGAAGACAGCCGCAATGCCATCGTGGAAATCAGGGCGGGTACGGGTGGCGACGAAGCCAGCCTGTTCGCCGGAGATCTTTACCGGTTGTACACGAAGTATTGCGAAGACAAGGGGTGGAAAGTGGAAATGATTGATTACACCGAGGGAACGGTTGGTGGATTCAAGGAAGTTATTTTCAAGGTCCAGGGAGAAAATGTCTTTGGTCAACTGAAGTATGAGTCGGGTGTGCACCGGGTACAGCGGGTACCCGTCACCGAAGCCCAGGGCCGTATTCATACATCGGCTGCTACCGTGGCGATTTTACCGGAGGCGGAGGAATTTGACGTGGAAATCAATCCGGAAGATGTCCGTAAAGACACGTACTGTTCATCCGGACCGGGCGGACAATCCGTTAACACGACCTACTCAGCGGTACGGCTCACCCACATTCCAACGGGCATTGTAGTGACCTGCCAGGATCAGAAGTCCCAGATCAAGAACATGGAAAGGGCCATGGTAGTGCTCAGAAGCCGAATCTATGAACTGGAGTACGAGAAACGAATGGATGAGATCTCCACACGCCGTAAGACCATGGTCAGCACAGGGGACCGCTCCGCCAAGATCCGGACCTATAACTACCCGCAGGGACGGGTGACCGATCATCGGATCAATCTTACCCTTTATAACCTCCCTTCCATCCTGAACGGAAACATCCAGGAACTTCTTGACGCCCTGCAAGTTGCAGAAAACGCAGAGCGGATGAAAGAAGCTGTCAGCAGTGAATAACCAGATAATCCATGACCTATAAAGAACTCACCGGCCAGATCCTGAAAAGAAGATCCTTCTTATGCATTGGTCTTGATACGGATCCGGGAAGCATGCCGGTCCACCTGCTAAAAGCGGATGATCCTGTATTTGCCTTTAACAAGGCCATCATTGATGCCACGCACGACCTGGTTATCGCCTACAAGCCAAACCTGGCTTTTTATGAAAGCCAGGGTGCCCGGGGCTGGATCAGCTTTGAAAAAACCGTCCGTTACATTCGTGCAGCCGATCCCGGTGTTCTGGTCATTGCAGATGCCAAACGCGGGGACATTGGCAACACCTCAAAGCATTACGCCAAAGCTTTTTTCGAAACACTCGACTGCGATGCGGTGACCGTTGCCCCTTACATGGGGGAAGACAGCATCACTCCCTTTCTCTCCTACCCGGGTAAATGGATCATTATACTGGCCATCACTTCCAACAAAGGGGCCACTGATTTTCAGTTCTTTGCCAATTCAGAGCATAAAAAGCTTTTTGAGCAGGTGCTGGAACGGTCATCGTCCTGGGCGACGAAAGAAAATATGATGTTCGTTGCCGGTGCAACACGGGCAGAGATGCTGGCTGACATCCGCAGGATCGTTCCTGATCATTTTTTGCTGGTGCCCGGTGTTGGCGCCCAGGGGGGCAGCCTGGAAGAAGTGGTCCGGCATGGAATGAATGATAACTGCGGATTGATCGTTAATTCTTCACGGGGGATCATTTATGCATCCACCGGGGAAGACTTTGCCCTGAAAGCACGTGAAGCTGCCTCGGAAATTCAGCAGGAAATGGCACGGCTGCTTCCTTACGCTCCTTCCACCACTTCTGTCCAGCCATAGGGATCCGGTTCCTCGGCATACTGGATGGCCGTCAGCCTGCGGTATAATTTTTCCGACACACAACCAGACTTTCCGTCCTTGCAATACGTATAAACCTTTCCTGTTTCCCTGTCGTGGATCTTTCCAATGGGCGAAATGACAGCCGCTGTGCCACAGGCGCCCACCTCTTCGAATTCTTCCAGCTCTTCCACAGGAACGTGCCGCTGTTCAACCTTCATCCCCAGGTCCTTTGCCAGCTGGCGCAGGCACATGTTGGTGATGGAGGGAAGAATGGTGTGTGAATCAGGTGTCACATAGGTATTCCCTTTAATTCCAAAGAAATTGGCCGGACCGGCTTCGTCGATGTATTTATTTTCCTTGGAGTCCAGAAACAAAACGGAAGAGAATCCTTCTTTATGCGCCCGGTCAGCAGGCCGCAGACTGGCTGCATAGTTACCGCCGACTTTGATATGCCCTGTGCCCTGTGGAGCTGCCCGGTCATAATCCCTGACCAGCTGAATGGGTACGGGTTTAAATCCTTCCTTAAAATAGGGACCCACTGGTGTGGCAAAAATGATCAAGGTGTACTCCGTGGCAGGCTTCACCCCTACCTGAGGTCCGCTGCCAAAAAGAACCGGACGGAGGTACAGCGCAGCACCTGTGCCATAAGGTGGGATGTAATTTTTATTCATCCTGGTCACCGTAATGATGGCCTTGTGAAACAAATCCAGGGGCACCGGCGCCATCATGATCCCGTCGGCGGAACGCTGTAAACGTTTGCCATTTTCCTCCCATCGGAACAAACGGGCTTTCCCGTCAACACCCCGGAAGACTTTCATGCCCTCAAAGGCTCCCTGGCCATAGTGCAGGGTTGTTGCAGCCATGTGCAACATGACATATTCAGAGGAACTGATCTCAAGTTCCCCCCATTCACCATCACGGTAATAACACCGTACGTTGTAATCCGTCTTGAAATACCCAAACGGCAAACTACCCCAGTCAATGTTCATAAGTATTACGTTTTAATTCAACAGTATCGTGCCTCACAAAGTTAATAAAAAGGGAAATATCAACTGATGCAACTCGCTTTTTATGCCTATTTTTATCGGTTTTAAATAATTGTTTCCCCATGAATTGCTTGCTGGCCGTGGACCTTGGCGTGAGAACCGGATTTGCACTTTACAATTCGGAGGGACAGCTGTTGTGGTACCGGTCGCGAAATTACGGGAACAAACAACGGTTAAGAGGGGATATTCAGAATATGCTCAGCCAGATCCCTTCCCTTACACAGGTCATCCTGGAGGGAGGAGGCGACATCGCCCGGATCTGGATGAAAGAATGCCAGCGACGGGGGATCGGTTTCCGGCAGATCTATGCGGAAGAATGGCGGCAAGATCTTTTTAATCCGAAGGAGGTTCGGACTGGCGAACAGTCAAAACAGAGCGCCCTGAATTTAGCCAGAACGGTGATCAGCAAGTGTAACGGCCCAAAACCGACTTCGTTGGTCGACGATGCCGCCGAAGCAATACTCATCGGGTACTGGGGAACACATCTGAGGGGAAGTAATGATTTACGAACAAGGAATGTTGATTTTTGAATTTTGAAATGATTTCAGAAATCAGAGATCAGCATGCCTCTGTTCGTCATTCTTTTCTTCTTTTTGCCATTTTGTCAGCCCTCTCCCCATGGCATATCCTTTGTTCAGCAGTGGCTCCAATAATCTCTAAAATATAATGGCTATGGAAAAAGGCACCATACAGGTCAAAACCGAAAACATCTTTCCCATCATCAAAAAATTTCTTTACTCAGATCACGAAATTTTCCTCAGAGAGTTGATATCCAATGCAGTGGATGCCACATTGAAACTTAAAACCATTGCTTCCCTGGGTAAATACAAGGAGGAACTGGGTGATCTGACCATCGAGGTGGAAGTCGATGAAAAAGCAAGGACGATCACCGTAAAAGACCGGGGCATTGGCATGACCGCTGAAGAAGTGGACAAATACATCAATCAGATCGCTTTTTCGAGTGCCGAGGAATTTGTGAAGAAATTCAAGGGAAAGAGTGAGGATGAAGCCCGTTCCCTAATCGGACATTTCGGACTGGGGTTCTATTCGACATTCATGGTATCCGATAAGGTGGTCATAATGACCAAAACCTACAAAAAAGGAGGAGCCACCAAAGCTGTCAGATGGGAATGCGACGGATCCCCTGAATACACCTTGGAAGAAACTGAAAAGGATGACCGGGGTACCACCGTTACGCTCCACATTTCAAAGGATTCAGAAGAATTCCTGAACGAGTACCGCATCCTTGAACTTCTGAAAAAATACTGTAAGTTCCTGCCCATTCCCATCCGCTTCGGAACGGAAAAGACCTATGAGCCCGTGGAAGGAGAAAAAGATGAACACGGACACGCCAAGACCGTTGAGGTGGAGAAACCGCGGATCGTCAACAACATCAATCCGGCCTGGCGCCGCAAACCCGCTGATCTGAAGGACGAGGATTACCTGACTTTTTACAGGGAACTGTACCCTGCAACGTTTGAGGAGCCGCTGTTCAATATCCACCTGAATGTGGACTATCCCTTTAACCTGACAGGCATACTTTATTTTCCAAAAATATCCAATTACCTCGAAGTCAGAAAAGATAAGATCCAGCTTTACTGTAACCAGGTCTTTGTAACCGATTCGGTGGAAGGGATCGTTCCGGACTTCCTTGCCCTGCTGCACGGGGTCATTGATTCACCCGACATTCCGCTGAATGTCTCCAGAAGCTACCTGCAAAGCGATGCCAGTGTCAAAAAAATAAGCAACCATATCACCAAAAAAGTAGCTGACCGGCTGGAGGAGATCTTTAAAAACAACAGGGAAGAGTTCGAAAAAAAATGGGAAGACATCAAGCTCTTCATTGAATATGGAATGATCTCCGACGAAAAGTTCTACGAGCGGGCCAGCCATTTCACCCTGTTAAAAAATACGGAAGGTGCCTATTTCACCCTGGACGATTATGCCGCACATATCAAGGATACCCAGACCGATAAGGATAAAAAGCTCATTTACCTTTATGCATCCAACAGGAATGAACAGCATGGTTTTATCGAAAACGCAAGGGAGAGAGGCTATGATGTGCTGGTAATGGATGGCCCGCTGGATCCGCACTTCATCAATGCACTGGAAATGAAGCTTGAAAACAGTCATTTTGCCCGCGTTGACGCAGATGTGATCGACAAACTCATCAGGAAAGAGGAGGAAATGCCAGCCAAATTAAGCGATAAGGAAAAAGAAGAGGTTAAGGCGCTTTTTGAGAACATCCTGGATAAGGACAGGTTCATCATTCAAATGGAAAGCATGAGCGAAAAAGATTCTCCGGTAATCATCACCCAGCCCGAATTCATGCGCAGGATGAAAGACATGTCGAAACTTGGAGGCGGGATGCCCTTCATGAAAGACATGCCCGAAACCTTTAACTTTGTGATCAATGTCAACCATCCTGTCATAAGCAAATTGCTGGGCATAAAGGAACCCGGGGAACAAAATCAGCTGGCCAAACAATTAAAAGATCTTGCACTTCTATCACAACAAATGCTGACGGGTGAAGATTTAACTAATTTTGTAAAAAGAAGTGTGGAGATCATGCTGTAGATTGGCAGTTGATCCTATACACTTTAACAAATTGACAATTTAGCACTTTACAACGAATTAAAAACATCATCACCATGTCAAACAAGTACACCAAATGGGTGGTCATCGCGGTGATCCTGCTGCTGGTCCTTCTCTTTATCGGCTGGGCTACGGGGATTTACAATAATCTGGTGACCCTTGAAGAAAAAGTATCCGCACAGTGGGCCCAGGTCGAGAATGTTTACCAGCGAAGGGCTGACCTTATCCCCAACCTGGTCAATACCGTGAAAGGATATGCGGAACACGAGCAGGAAACCTTTACGAAAGTGATCGAGGCAAGGGCGAAAGCATCATCGATGACCATTGATCCAGAAAACCTTACACCGGAAGCGCTCCAGCAATTTGAACAGGCACAGGCTCAACTGAGCTCAGCACTGTCACGGTTGCTGGTAACGGTTGAACGATATCCCGATCTGAAAGCCAACCAGAATTTCCTTGAGCTCCAGGCACAGCTGGAAGGTACGGAGAACAGGATTACGGTAGAACGGCAGAAATTCAATGACACGGCCAGGGAGTACAACACCAGTATCCGAAGATTTCCGCGTAACATTGTGGCAGGCCTGTTCGGATTCGACAGGAAGCCCTATTTTGAAGCTAAACCAGGCGCCGATGAAGCACCCAAAGTGGAATTTTAATCATGAAGATTAAAGCATCTACTTTCTTCACACTCTTAGAAAAAGAAGACATCAAAATGGCCATCCGGCAGGCAGAGCTGGATACCTCCGGAGAGATCAGGGTTCACGTTGAAACCACTTGCACAGGTGATGTGATGGACCGTGCCGCCAAATTGTTCGAAAAACTGAACATGCACAAAACCCGGCTCCGCAACGGAGTTCTCATCTATCTGGCCATCCGCAACCGCAAGTTCGCCATCCTTGGCGATGTTGGCATCAACGGAGTCGTCCCGGAAAATTTCTGGGATGGCATTGAAGCGGATATGATCAGCCAGTTTCGTGAAAACAGGTTTGTTGAAGGGTTGATCCAGGCGATCGAAAAGGCAGGGTTTCAGATGAAGAAACATTTCCCTTACCTCAGCAGTGACATCAATGAGCTTCCGGATGAAATATCGTTCAATGATGAATAAGCCAGGAAGCCTGATGAGAACGTACGGGAATTCCAACAGGTTCGTGATCCTTGTCCTGTTTTGCCTGATGTTCGGACAGGTCACCGGGTTCGGACAGAGCATACCCGAGAGGCCTTACCCTCCTCGGCTGGTCAACGATTTAGCCGGTCTCCTCCCGGCGAATCAGATCGCTTATCTGGAGAATAAACTGGTCCGTTTCAACGACACTACCTCCACCCAGATTGCCATCGTCATCGTGAAGTCACTGGGAGGGTACGACAAGGCTGGTTATGCTTACGAGATAGGCGAAAAATGGGGAGTCGGACAAAAGGGATTCAACAACGGGATCGTTGTCTTACTGAAGCCCAAAACAGCTTCGGAGTCCGGGGAGGTCTTCATAGCTACAGGTTATGGACTGGAAGGTGCCATACCCGATGCGATAGCCGAACGTATCGTCAATAACGAAATGATCCCCGCTTTCGGGCAAAATGATTACTTCACCGGTCTTGAAAATGGAGTGAACATCCTGATGTCACTGGCATCCAAAGAGTTCACAGCCGATCAGTACCTAAAACAGACCGATACCTCTCCCTGGGCATTTGTGATCCCCTTGATCATCTTCATCATCGGGTTTGCCATCTTCAGCGGGAAAAGAGGCAACTATTACACTGAAGGCAAGAAATCCATCCCCTGGTGGACAGCCATCTGGATCCTGAACAGTATGGGTAAGGGTGGCAATAGCGGAAGCTGGGGCGACTTCAAAGGTGGCCGCGGAGGTTTCGGAGGCGGTGGCGGCTTTGGTGGTGGCGGAGGCTTTGGAGGCTTCGGCGGCGGAAGCTTCGGCGGCGGCGGCGCCGGCGGTTCGTGGTAGCAGTAGGCAGTAAGTAGTAGACGGTAGGCTTATGAAAAAATTTACCGGGAATATCTTTTCGATGCAGTTTGCAATGACCCTGATGCTGATCTTTGCACTGGCTATTGCCAGTGCGACATTCATCGAAAATGATTTTGGAACAGAAACAGCCAAAAAACTTGTATACAGTGCAACCTGGTTCGAGATCCTGCTGGCAGTTGCCGGAGCCGTCATGCTGGGCAACATCCTCACCAATAAGCTGATCCGGAAGAAAAAATACACCACCCTGATCTTCCACCTCGGCTTCACCGTTATTCTGCTGGGTGCAGCCGTCACACGGTTTACCGGCTATGAAGGGACCATGCACATCCGGGAAAACGAGAAGT
The DNA here is from genome assembly GCA_035342335.1 of Bacteroidales bacterium. NCBI lineage: Bacteria > Pseudomonadati > Bacteroidota > Bacteroidia > Bacteroidales > Bacteroidales bacterium. The sequence goes on along the minus strand of DAOQWY010000019.1, from coordinate 9,102 downwards.
CCAACGTGATCATCCTGGACCAAACCGGCAAGCAGATCACAATCCCCTTCTCGCTGGAGCTTCGCGATTTCCAGCTGGAACGGTACCCGGGTTCCCTGAGCCCCTCCTCCTTTGCCAGCGAAGTCACCCTGGTGGATGAACGGTACGGCATTAATGAGTCCAGGAGGATCTATATGAACAATGTGCTTAGTTACGGAGGATTTCGGTTTTATCAGTCGTCGTACGATAAGGACGAACTGGGCACCATCCTTTCGGTCAACCACGATTTTTGGGGAACGTTCCTGACCTATGTCGGTTATGCGCTGCTGATGGCCGGCCTGTTGATGAATCTGTTCAGCAAAAGAAGCCGTTTCAGGTTCCTGACAGGGGAATTAAGCCGGATCAGTATGGACCGCAAAAATGCAATACCCCTGGTCATCGCTTGTCTGTTCATCTTTTCTCAGGCTGCAGGACAAACAATCCCGGCGGGCCACCAACTGCCCCACGCTATTAAAATAATTGACAAGGACCACGCCAGGCTGTTTGGGGAACTGATGGTGCAGGATCACGGGGGCCGGATCAAGCCTGTCAATACCCTCTCATCGGAACTTCTCCGAAAAGTCAATAGAAAAGACAGGTTTCTGGGCCTGAACTCCGACCAGGTGTTGCTGGGAATGATCTCCGATCCGGAAACATGGCAGACAGTGCCGCTGATCAAGCTATCGGATGAATCCTTGAAAGTGATGCTGGGAACAAAGGGTAATTTCGCTTCCTACAATGACTTCATTGACCTGAACAGTGGCACCTATAAAATCGGCAGGTACGTGGATGCCGCCTACAGTAAAAAACCGGCAGCAAGAAATGCTTTCGATAAGGATATCATCAAGGTGGACGAAAGGATGAACATCTGTTACATGATCTATTCAGGTTCCGTCCTGAGAATTTTCCCCATGCCTGGTGACCCGGCCCATACCTGGCATCCGCCTGGCCCGGAGATTGAACAGATGCCCGACAGCTCCAATGCTGGCTTCGTAAATAACATCCTGATGCTTTACCTTATGGAGGTAAATGAGGCGATCGAAAATGGATCCTGGAAGATGGCAGACACGTCAGTCAACATGATCAGGATCTATCAGGAACGATACGGGAAAGACCTTTATCCATCCGAAATGAAAAAAAAGACGGAGATCTCCTATAACCGTCTGAATGTTTTCAAAAGACTCTTTCCTGCATACGCATTGCTGGGATTTGTATTCCTGGCGCTGCTTTTCGCAGAAATCCTTTCCGGAAAAAACATCGCTTTCTGGATAAAACGAACCATCCATATACTCGCCTGGATCTTGTTCATCATCCACACCCTCGGTCTGGCAGCCCGCTGGTACATTTCAGGGCACGCACCCTGGAGTAATGGTTACGAAACGATGATCTACATTGCCTGGGCGACAGTATTGTCGGGATTGCTTTTTAGCCGCAGATCGCATATTACACTGGCCATCACCACCATACTTGCTTCCCTGACGCTGATGGTCGGCAACATGGCATGGCTGGATCCTCAGATCACCAACCTGGTGCCCGTTCTGAAATCCTTCTGGCTCATCATCCACGTGGCGGTGATCACGGCCAGTTACAGTTTCCTGGGCATCGGGGCCCTGCTGGGATTCCTCTCGCTGGTGATGATCAGCTTCCGGACGGATAAAAACAAGAAGAAAATGAGCCTGACACTGACTGAGCTCACCACGATCAATGAGATCAACCTGACGATCGGGCTGGTTTTGCTCACCATTGGAACCTTTCTGGGCGCCGTATGGGCCAATGAATCCTGGGGCCGCTACTGGGGCTGGGATCCGAAAGAGACCTGGGCCCTGGTCACCGTGCTGGTTTATGCCTTCATAACGCATATGAGGATGATCCCTGGATTGAGGGGCACATTTGCGTTCAATTTTGCCGCTTTGATCGGGTTCAGCTCGGTGCTGATGACCTATTTCGGTGTCAACTATTACCTTTCGGGACTGCACTCCTACGCCAGCGGAGATCCGGTACCCATTCCCGCATTTGTTTACTACACGCTGGCCCTCATTGCCGTCGTATCATTCGTTGCATGGTGGCACGAACGGAAACTTGCTGCATCAGGGGATTAGCGGTCGGCGATCAGAGGTGAGCGATTTAAGGGACTTCAGGTTCCCGGGTCTGCAGGTCTGCAGGACTCAGTCATCCATTTGCTTTTCAACCCGGGTCACATTTTCGTCTTTCCCGGATTAACCAATAAAAACATCATGAAAACGATCAAAGTTGAAAAGGGGATCATTGAGGGGAAGGAGCGGCTGAAATTGTTCTTCCCGTATGACAAGGAGATAATAGAGCTGGGCAGGACCATTCCCGGGGCAAGGTGGGCACCGGGGGAGCGGTGCTGGCAGGATTTCTTGAATTTTATTCCGGCAAGGATCCGGTGGATATCACCGAAGCTGATATTCGTGAATACCTGTTATATCTAATAGAGGAGAAAGAGGTTTCGATGTCGTATCAGAATCAGGCGATCAATGCGATCAAGTTTTATTACGAGCAGGTATTGGGCAGGCCGGTAAAGACATATTATATTCAAAGGCCAAAAACGGGAAGAAAGCTGCCCAATGTACTGAGTGAACAGGAGGTACAAATGATCCTGAAACATACGGCGAACATAAAGCACAAAGCAATCCTATCGCTGATATATTCTGCCGGGTTACGGCGCGGTGAGTTGATCAATTTAAAACCGGCGGACATCGATTCGAAGCGGATGTACGTGAAGATCAGGGGAGGGAAAGGGGACAAGGACAGGTATAGTATTTTATCGGAGAAGGTTCTTGAACTGTTAAGGAAGTATTTCAGGGAATACAAGCCAAAGGAATGGTTATTTGAGGGTCAGTTCGGGGGGCAATACAGTGCCACTAGCATTCAGCACATACTCAAAGATGCTGTACATAGAGCAGGGATCAGGAAAAGGGTCACGGTTCATACGTTGCGGCATTGTTTTGCGACACATTTGCTGGAGCACGGGGTGGATTTGCGGTATATACAGGAGCTACTTGGTCATCAGAGTCCAAAGACGACGGAGATTTACACGCACATCACGCAGCGGGGGTTAGGAAAAATAAAAAGTCCGCTGGATAATCTGGACATTTAATTTCATATATTTGAGGGAATTAAGCGGTCAGGTAGCGGATAAACAGCATTTACTTAAACCAGGAAGCATTGATTCGTCAATACACAAAAAGTTATGATTTGGTATTATAACATCAATACCCAATACTTCCGAATAAAAGTCAATAAATGCAGTATTTCACCCGCCAGAGTATAAATAAAGGCCATACCTTTAGCGAAACGTTGTGGTGCATTTTAAAAGACCCAGAGTGAGCTTTTAAGAAGTTTTTAATTTCCCTGTTGAATTCTGAATAAAATTTTTCACGAATAGAAAAGATTACGTAAATTTGTATCCAAATGAATACAATATTATGAATGTATATAATTGAGAAAACTGACCAATTTGACAGATGGCTGAGAAAACTTAAGGATTTAAGAGCTAAAGCCAAAATATTGTTTCGCATTCAAAAGATTGAGAATGATGAACACTTTGGAGACTGCGAACCTGTTGGCAATGGAATTCGGGAATTAAAAATTGACTACGCTAATGGATATAGGGTATATTTTAAAGAATCAGACGGAAAAATCATTATCCTGCTTATTGGTGGAGATAAATCAACTCAGCAGAGAGACATTGAAAAGGCAAAAGAGATTTTAAAACGAATTAAAAAGTAGAGAAATGGAAACTTCAAAATTTGATATAGCTGACTATTTAGATAGTAACGAGATGATTGCAGAATATCTTAATGCTGTTCTAGCAGAAGGAAATGATTCCGATGTAATTATAGCAATCGGACATATTGCAAAATCAATGGGCATGACAAAAATTGCTCAAGAAACTGGATTAAGTAGACCTAGTTTATACAAAGCTTTATCGGATGGATCTAAACCTCAGTTTGAGACTATCATGAAAGTATTAAGAGCAATTGGCGGAAAGATACAAATAAACCCTATGACAACATAAAGAAAAACGCACCACAACATGCGGTAACCGTAATTGCATGGATTAGTGTAAATTTGGAGGCATGAGCATTTAATTGGCCGCGTTTTCGGTTGACAGTTTTCGTCTCCGAATTCCGGCAACTACGGTTACCGCTGCACGTTACCGGGCATTATCTTGAAATAAAATATTTGTAGTTTCCTATTAGGGATACTTTTATTACTTTTGTAAATATTTCTGTTTATGCAAAAGCGATTTTCCGTGGTCCTTTTAATACCGGCCAAGGATTTTATTTTCGGCCTAGATCTTAAAACACAGTCAAAAATTTATTTCGTACTTGATAAAGCATCATACGTTAATGACCCGAGTCTATTTAAAAAACTTCAGAATGAAATATGGGAATTCAGAATCCAAGTAAAGTCATTAAAAATCCGGTTACTTGCCTTTTGGGATAAAAGAAACGAAGAACAAACATTAGTGATATCCACTCACGGATTTATTAAAAAGTCCGAAAGAGTAAATAAAAATGAAATTGATAAAGCTGTAAATAACAAAAAACAATATTTTGAAAATCAATAACATGGAAAAGAATAAATTAGAAATATTCACCCTTGAACAGCTGAAAGATGAAACTTTAGGTAAAATTGGTACTCCACAAAGGGACAAATATGAAAATGAACTCAAACTGGAACTTCTTGGAGAAATGATTAAACAAATTAGAAAAGACAGAAATCTCACCCAGGAAGAACTTGGAAAATTAGTTGGAGTTCAAAAAGCACAAATCTCTAAACTTGAACGAAGCACAAAAAACGCAAGAATAGATACCATCATTAAGGTATTTAATGCGCTAAAGGCTAAGGTGAACTTTTCCGTGGAACTTTATGATGGAAAACTTGAAATGGTTTAATTAATAACGCCCGGTAACGAAGGCGCAGCGCCCAGCCCGGGAGAGATCCCTCGCTGCGCTCGGGATGACGGTTCCAGGCTGGAAAAAGGGTGAAGGCGGCGCGGCACAACATTGTTTTTTCAGATGAGTGCCGCGCCGCCTTTTTTCTTCAGTACCCTCCACGTCATCCCGAGCGAAGCGAGGGATCCGATTGCTATTTGATACAATAATCCTTAACTTTACACCTCAATCCCGGACCAGGGCGCTGCGCACAGCGTTACCGGGCACATTCAAAAATTTACAATATACCGGAAAATGGAATTTTGTACCTTTGTATAAACTGATTGGTTATGACTACACAGGATTTAAGAAAAGAAATCAGTCGAGTAATTCAAAAGGTACCTGATGACTTCCTTAATGAGATTCTATCTTATTTAAAGGAATTTGAAAAGAAGTCCAAAAAGGATTTTGAATCTGTTAGTCACCTTAGGAAGATTTTAAAAGAGGATCAGGACCTTTTAGAAAGACTTGCAAAATGATTCGAATAGAATTTGTCATCAATATTCATAAGATTCTGATTGAAAAATTTGGTGGAATCCATGGTATTAGAGACAAAAAGGCATTAGAATCTGCAATTTCAAGGCCGTTCATGACATTTGATCGGCAAGATCTTTATCCCTCCCCAATCGAAAAAGCGGCAGCCCTATTAGAGAGTGTAATTTCAAATCATCCATTTCTTGATGGAAATAAACGGATTGGGTACGTCCTTATGCGTTATTTTCTTATGGAGAATAATTTGGATGTGAAAGCAACTCAGACCGAGAAATATGAATTTGTCATAAGAATTGCTAAAGGTCAATTATCGCACGAGCAAATTCATCCGTGGTTATCAGAAAGGGTGATTAAAAAATAATTTGAACGGGCACTAACATGCCGCTAAAAACCAATGCTATTACACCAGGATCGCCGACTCGATCCCCACAAGCCACGCACTGGTTTTAGCGGCCAAACGTTGTATGATATTAAAAACTATGACTCTACTAATAAATAGAAAAATGAAAACAACAACATTCAAAGCACTATTAATAGTTGCAATTTCAGCAGCTTTATCAAGCTGTAACCAACAAGCACAAAAAGAAGTGGCCACCAATCCTGACAAAAGCAGTAATGCTATTGCAATTGCTGATGCTACTTTGCATGGCGATGAATTGATAAAAACCAATTTTGGTGATATTCAATTGAATCAAAGTTATATTGCTAAAGAATCTATCGCTAAACTGAATGATCAATTGAGTTTACAAAGAGCTATTGAAGTGTATCAATGGTCGCTTCCGGTAACGACTTTTCAAATGTGGTACAATGCGCATTCTGAAATATATGGCGGAGCAGATTTGGATTTTGTGGAATACAAATCATTTAATGAAAAAGTAGGTATACTTACTGCTAACGCTACCACTCCTTATGTGATCAGTTGGGCAGATCTTTCTAAAACGGGGCCTTTGGTTATTGATTATCCTGCTGGTGCTTCTGCCGGAGGAGTAGTGGATTTTTATCAACTTTCCTTGGGCGATTTAGGCTTAATGGGCGCTGATAAGGGAAAAGGCGGTAAATACCTTGTCCTTCCAAATGGATATGATACTTCAAAACTAAATACCAAAGGGTACACAGTTATCAATAGTACAACCAATAAAATAATGATTGGCACACGGTTTCTGTCCACTGATGAAGCGGAAATCAAAAAGATGAAAGAGAATTTTCTTGTTGGCAAATATGGAGAGATTTCAAAGCCAGCAAAATTCATTTCCAATACCGACAAACGTTTTGAGGGGATGCCATCCAGGGGTTTAAAATATTTTGAATTGGTGCATCAGTTTATTCAAAATGAGCCACAGAAGGAAGAAGATAAAATTTTCTATACCTACTTAAAATATCTGGGTATTGAAAATGGCCACCCCTTTAATCCTTCAGAAAAACTAAAAACGATTCTAACGGAAGGAGCCAATTTGGGCGAACTGATGTGTAAAGCTAACCAAATAGAACCGCGACATGATGAGCCATATTATGAAAATAGCAGTTGGTACAGAGAGTTAACTAATTTCCCGTTAACCAAAACCAGTAAGTCGAATTATTTTTTAGATGAGAGTAATCAGTACTATTATGAAGCTGTAACCGTAACTGCAGGCATGCAATCTAATACGCCAGGACCAGGTACGACAAGCTATTTAAGCACTAAGAAAGATAAAGACGGCAACTTCTTGCTTGGGTCAAATACATACAAAATCCATTTACCTGCAGGCATTCCTGCTTCTAATTTCTGGTCATTGACTTTATACAGCGAAAACACCCGCTGTTTTATCGACAATAAAAATGCAAAGGATAAACTAAGGGCTACTAGTGTCGATTCGAGAGATAAGAATCTGATTATAAACGCAGATGGCAGTGTGGATTTGTATATCGGTCCAAAAGCGCCCCAAGGCAAAGAAAGTAATTGGCTACAAACCAATGTAGGTGAAGGATGGTTTCCCTTATTCAGAACTTACGGCACCGAGCAAGCCTACTTTGATAAAATATGGAAGCCTGGGGAATTTGAATTGATGGAATAACATCATACAACATTTTGTATAAGTAATGGCAGGGAAAGTACTCAATCTCAAGGTTTGTAACCCGCTCAAACTGCGCAGCGGTTTGACAGGAAACTGCCACGCAATCTGCCACTACTCATACAATTTACCGTTGTGTTCAATTGTAAAAGAAACCAGATACACCTAAACATGAATATAAAAAGACTTGAAAGTGAACCTCCATTGGCGACATCAGAATGGGGCTGGAGATATCATCATATAGGAATACCCACTGATAAGGCTATTGAAGAAGAGAGCTATATTCCTCAATTTAAATTATATGTTTCCGGTTTTAATACAAGTCCATACGGGATTGAATGGATGCGGTTTGACAATGATAGTCCCATTCTTGATCTTATTAAAAGGGTTCCTCATATAGCCTTTGAAGTTGATGATCTGGATTTGGAGCTTTCCAGATTCAACTTCAATATTTTAACTCCACCTAATTCACCTGGTGAGGGGATAAGGGTTGCAATGATTGAACATAATGGAGCCCCGATTGAATTAATTGAATTTGAAAAGAAAATGAATAACAACTGAACACACCGCGTGTATAAGCCATTGCTGGTAGAGGGTTTGCGAGTGTTCGCTCACTTGGTTTCCTAGTGGTAACTAGACCACAAAGCGCTTTGGCGACGCAACGGCTCATATACGCTACCGTTGTGGCTTATGGGCGGGGATTTTAATTTTTTGCCTATCTTTGTAGAAATCCTCCTGCAAAATGACCACAATTGAACTTAAAAATAATTTCCATCATTTGATTGACAGCATTGACAATGAACACCTTCTTTTAAGGTTTTATGATCTTATGAAAAGTAGAACTATTTCAAAAGATGGCAAATTATGGTCCCGTCTTACAAATGAAGAACAAGAAGAATTGTTAATTGCATTCGAGGAGAGCGAAAAGGAAGAAAATCTGCTCAGTCTTGATGAAATGATGAAAAAGCATAAAAAATGGCTTTAGAAATCCTTTGGTCTAAGAGAGCGGACAGGAAATTTGATAAAATCCTGATATATCTTTCTGATGAATAGGGTAACAAAGTCACAATGTCCTTTGTTAAAAAAGTGTATGATTTCCTCGATATTCTGAGTGAATTTCCTGAAATTGGCACTTTAGAAAACAAAGAAAAAGGAATCAGAGGATTTGTAATCATCAAGCAAGTATGCATCTTTTACACTATTCGGGATAACCGGATTATTATTCTGAATTTCTTCGATAACAGGCAAAGTTCTTCGAAGAAACGGTTTTAATCCGCCCACAAGCCATAACCTAGCGCAACTGCCTGATTATTTCGGACAAAGTCGGCCACTTATTTCGGAGTAAACCAGGCCAGTGATTTCGGAGGAAAGTAGGCCACTATTTCAAAGGTCAAATGGGGTTATAAAAGTACTATTTTTTCTCAAGTGTTTTCTTTCTTAGCGATTCTCCTTTCAGTTCAAATCGGTGTGCAGAACCTGACAATCTGTCCATAATGGCATCGGCCTTATGCTAACATTCGCATAAGGCCGATTATCCTCACTTTTTTATTATGCGAAGTAATCAGATTGTATATGTTTTA